>CAJXVR010000011.1 GCA_913061285.1 uncultured Verrucomicrobiota bacterium
ATCTACACTAGATCGCTCGTCGGCAGCGTCAGATGTGTATAAGAGACAGGCCTCGCTTATTGAGGATCACCTTGATGGGTGGAAGTTGCATCGACCGGTGCGTGTGGTCGAAGAGTTCTCGAAGGTGATGCTTCAGGAACTGGACTTTCGCCAGGAAGCAGGACACATCGATCGCTTTGCCTGGCAATTTGAATCTGACGAGAATGTATTTGTTCCAAAGGTCTACCGTGAGGCTTCGACCTCGCGCTTGCTCACGATGGATTTTGTCGGAGGACAGAAGTTTTCTGAATTAGTGAAAGAAGACGAGCTTGAGAATGGCGAAGAACTGGCCTCAAAGGTAACCGATCTCATGATGCATCAGGTGTTCTCTCACGGCTTCTTTCATGCGGATCCTCATCCGGGCAATATCCATCTCCTAGATGATGGCCGAGTCTGCTTCTTAGACTATGGCATGATGGGGTTTCTGGACGAACGGAGCAGAGAGACGTTTGTTGATCTAGTGCGGGCAATTGGGACACGTAACGAGCGTAATGTCACGAGTGCGTTGCTACGGATGACGGATCGTGAGGGAGAATCCCCCAAACCAGGATTGGAAGGAGAGATCGCGGATTTCATGCACCAACATCTCTTTCGTCCCTTGGGACAGTTGGATGCCGGTTTGATGTTCAGTCAACTTCTCAGCATCACTACTAAGTTCGAACTGAGGGTGGCCCCAAGTTACTTTGTGATGTTGAAATCACTGAGCTTAACGGAATCGATCGTGAAGAAATTTCACCCGAACCACGATGTGATAGGGCAGGCAGGGCCCATCCTTCGGGAGATTCGCTTGAGGCGAATGCATCCTCGCCGAGTTGGTGAATCATTGCTTGAGTTCGGGTTGGAAGTCGGCGAGTTGTTGCGGGAGTTTCCGGGGGAGGCAAAGCGGATTATCAATATCCTCAAGCATGGGGATGCGAAGGTGACCTTCCGTCATGACGGGTTAGAACCCGCCGTGCAAGCTTGGGATCGCGTCAGTAATCGCCTTTCCTTCGCAATCGTTTTGGCTTCATTGATCGTGGGCTCATCCTTGATCATTCATGCCGGGATTCCCCCGACCTTCCAGGGGATTCCCGTCATCGGATTGGTAGGGTTTGTTCTCGCTGCTCTAATGGGCTTTACGCTGCTTATCGCCATCGTCCGACACGGGCGTATGTAGCAAACATCCCGGCGAGTGACTACTAAACCGGGATGAGCGTTTCGCTTAGAATGATGGGCTGCGGTCGTGTTCTTTGCTATTCGCCGAAATCGTACACGACGACTTTCTTGCAAACTCGTTTGAACACTTTTTCGATAAAGTCAACGTGCATGGGGTGCACTTGGTACTCGTCTTGGGTCTTCTTATCAGGAAAGACAATGTTTAGTGCCACTTGATAGCTCTGATCAACGACGGGTCGATCGCTGGTCGCCATTTTGCCGATGTGGAAGTGCAAGACTCCTGGAATCGGTTTCAAGTATTGATCTGCGCCATCGAGCAACTCTTGAGTTGCGTTGGGTTGCTCGGGGTCCGTCCAAAAAATGACAACGTGTGAAAACATCAGGCGCATTAAATACGAAGAGTTCCGAACAGAGCAATGTTTTTGCGAGGGAACAATCGAAGGTGATTGGATCAAAGTCTAAAGAAAGGGCGAGAGCAGTCGCGTCAATCCATCACGAAGTTTGATCGGTAGGGGGCGTCCGTCGAGCTCTTCGATCGTGATCTGTCTGGTATCCGTCAGCTTTGATTCGATGTGCTCTCGAAGCGCGACGGCTAGCGATTGTGAATAGCATTCGACATTGAACTCAAAATTGAGGCGCAAGCTTCGTGCGTCCCAGTTTGCTGAACCGATCAGTGCCCAGCAATCGTCCACAACCATGACTTTCGTGTGATCGAAGGGCGGCGGGGTTTGGTATACTTTGCAGCCTTGTTGGACAACCTGCCACAACATCGCCGAGCTTGCCCAATTCATGAAAGGGAGGTTGTTCTTCTTTGGGAGAAGAATATGGACGCTGACGCCACGCATGGCGGCCGCGTTCAGGGCGGCGATGATCTGTGCTTCAGGTAAGAAGTACGGCGTGACGATCCATACCGAACTCGTGGCTGCGTTCAAACTGGCAATGATGGTCCATATCAGTTTGTCGAGATCTTCATCAGGGCCGTCGGTGATCCCTCGTGCGAGAATCTTGCCCTGGCTTCGAAGCTTGGGAAACCAGGCTTCACCGCTGAGTCGTTGAGAGGTGGCATAGGCCCAATCCTCAGCGAAGGCGGCTTGAAGATGGGCGACGACGGGGCCTCGGAGTCGAAAGTGCAGATCTTGGACCGGGCGTTTTGGCTTGGCTTTCAATTGATTTGAGTGCCGGATATTCATCCCGCCGGTGAATCCGATTTTCCCATCGACGACCATGATTTTTCGATGGTTGTGAAGATTCAATGTCAGTGGCCGAATGAGTTTCATACTGGAAAAGAATCGGGCATAGGGAATTCGGAGCTGTTCTAGTCTCTCGGTAATCGGAGGCCAGGAATAGCGGGCGCCTGTCGAATCGATGAGGACGCGGATATCCACCCCGCGTTTCATGGCGTTGGCAAGTTCATGGGCGAAGCGAGCTCCGATCGGATCGAGATCAAAGATGTAGCAACTAAGGGTGATAGTGGTCTTTGCCTCCGTGATTGCGGAAAGCATACTGGGGAAGGCCTCGTCACCGTTCTTTAGGAGTTCGATTCGATTTCCGGGTAAGAGGCTCCGGTTGGTGATCTTGCTAATGGTCGTAGCGATGGCGCAAAGATCTGTCCCTGGGGAGGAACTATCCAGTCGAGCCGCGATGCTTGCTGGTTGGCAAGGACGTACGGTTGGGCGAGAGTCGATGGTAGTTCGGTCTGATCGGAGAAGGGCAGCGCGACGCTTGATTCGATTGATCCCAAAGATGGAATAAAGAACGGGGCCTAAGAGAGGAAGAAACCAAATCAGTGAGACCCAAATCAAGGCGGATCGTGAGTCTCGTTTCCACAGAATCGCGTGGCCAGAAGCGGTGAGTGCCACGGCAAGCGTGGCGAGGAGGATTAGAAGCTGCCAATAGGTATTGAGCTCATCAGGAGGGCCTGTGACTGCAATCATTGGACGCGACTTGGGTTATTGAGACACTACTGAAGTTGGAATGGGAGCATCTGGAACTGAGAGCGCATTTGTCCCAAGACTCGGGACGTGTCTTGTTCAGACACTTCGAGTCCGAACTGGAGCTTTCGGTTCATGCTCACCTCTTGGAATACCGCGCAGTATTTGCTGTTAGCCATGATACCCAGAAGTTCACCCGTTTTGCTAAAGACGAGATCCCCTCGCGAGGGCGTGAATTTGCCAAACAGCTTTCCTAAGGAACGGCGCTCCATCTTCACGTAACTAGGATGCTTTGGATCCAGTTGGAAAGAGACCTCGCCGAAATAGGCTTCCTGAGAACCGACCAGCACCGCCTCTTGAAACTTGTAGGGGTCTTCAGCCAGAGTATAAATCTTACATTCAAGACGTTCAGCCTGAGCCCTTCCTACGGGGACGACGAGAATTCTCGGATCCATTGCTAGCCCGGAGAGAACGGGGATGGAATAGGAGACACTTTGGCGACTGACGACTCCCGTGAGCTGCTCCCAGTTTGCATCCGTGTTAACTAGTGAGAGAGGGGTATCATCAATGTGATAGAGGATGTAGTAACGTTTCCCATCCGTCGCGAGGATACTCTTGGTCTTTTTTTCTCGGGTGACTCGTTGACCGAAAAGGCCACTCTTGGCGGCGAAGAATCGGGTGTCGATTTGGTTGTTTCGGAAATCGTTGTAGATACTGTTCGCGGTCAGCGGGGTGCTGTTGCGGATTTCATCTTTAATCTCCTCGGATTTCTCAGCAAGTGAGGTGACGCCACTTGCCAGCTTCTCTGCGTGGCGTTGAATCGTTTCTTTTTCATCTACGACCCGAGCGACTTGGTCTCGAGCAACGGAGACTTCGGTGCGGGCGTATTTGACCTCGGAACGAGCGTTGATGAGTTCCTGCCGAGAAAATGCCACATCTGAGCGAGCAGTCTTCACGTCATCTCGGGCAACCTCGAGCTGTTCTTTAACAACGATTGCGGTGGTCTGGGATTGCTTGAGATCGAGAGCGAGTTTGAACTTCTCAGCTTCAGCCGCTCGACGTTCGACCTCGAGGGCATCGATCTTTTTTTGCATATTCGAAGCTTCCTGCCTACGAACGGTCAATTCTGACTTGATCGTATCGAGCTTGGCTTGAGAAACGGCCGCTGTCTTGGAGGTTGAGGCGAGATCGTTCTCGAGCTTGTCTGCTTCGGCCTTGGTGCTGAGGTATTGATCTTGAAGAAAGGTAACCGTCTTTTGCGTGTTATCGTACTCTTTCTCCAGGCGGGTGCGTTGCTTCTCCAATTCCTCTGCCCGCCTGGCAGTCTCATTAAGATCTGACTGGATAGTCGCCAGGGAGGCTTCGCGATTCTGGAGAACCGATTTTGTATCTGAGAGATTGTTTCTAAGCGAATGCAACTCTTCTTCAAGCGACGCCTGGTTGGACTGTTCTTCGGCGAGTGCCATGGTCAAGGTATCGAGCATGTCCTTTGCGCTCTGAGCGTCGACACCTTCAGTAACTGCTGCTCCTTCTGCTTTGTCCGGTTCCTGATCAAAACTTGCCAGAGACAGCAAGCTGATCAGCAAGAAATCGCAGATGATTATCAGCATAGGCTTATTCATAGAATGCCTGCTTCAGCTTCAATGAGGATTTGACGTCGCACGGGGCGCACATGAAAGATCTTGAGGACGGAAACGAAGATAATCCCAAAGAGCGTGGAGGCGTAGGCCGCCATGAGACCGACTTGGGCGAGATTGAGCGTGAGAACGAGCAATGAGAGCACGGTGCCACCCAAGCCAACGTACAGTCCCGAATCAAACATGTTCTCTTCGTTATCGAGGAGCTTGAGTTTCAGGCGTGAGGAACCTTTTTGCTTTTGGATCTCCTTCAGCTTCACTATGCACAGGGCATAGAGGGCCGCCTGAACTAAAAAGAACAGGACCAGGGCGAGAAGGGTCATCTCGTCAACTTTGTCGCCAACCATATTATCAACTTTCTCAGCGACAGCCGCCGGGGCTGTCGGAAATCTCCAGTTCAGCGGAGTTTCTTCGCTTTGTCCTCTCTGGGCAAGAAAAGGTTCTCCAAGCAGAATAAATAGGGTCAGGATGCCGAGAGCAAGAATTTGCTGTCGCAGGGTGGCGATGCCTTCGACCCGAAACATGAGGGGAGTGAGCCTTCGTCGGGGGAGAAGCTCGGAGATGAGCCTGATGAGGCTGAAGGATCCGATGAGAATTGCCACGTACTTGGTCAGAAGGGCGATCCAAGGAAAGCGAAAGCTCAGCATTGCCAGGCTTGACCAGAGCGATGAGAGAGGAATGGCCCGCTGCAGTGCTTGCCGGGCTTCGGATCGATGAATTCGTGCCTGTCGTTTCAACAAGGATTCGAGCCCCCCTTGATGACTTGCCAGGGCAAACGAAAGATCTTCGAACCCAGTTTCCGGGAAGCGCGTGAGGTAATCTGAGACGGACGTGTTTGAAGGGCTCATCCAACAAATCGCGAAAAGGGCCGGAAGACGGTCCTTTTCTTCGGCGAAGGTGTGAGCGAGGCGTCGAAGGGATTCCGAACTTTCGATTCCCGCCATAAATCCGGAAAACTGAGCCCAATTCAAGGTCTTGGCGAAGGTTAGAATGTCTAAGTAGACCGTTTCTATGGCCCGGGTGGCGTGTCCGCGATTGGCATCTGAGGCGATTCGCTCGATGTCGAGTCGGAAACCGGTGTTCAAATAGTCACCTTGCGACAACATCGCGGTCGCGATAATGACGGCGTCGAAAGCAGCGCCTCCCGGGGAATCTACCGGCGGGAAAACTTCCGTATGCTTCAAGAGACGATTCTGAAGGAGGGTTTGGACCCCGGGGCGGCGTGAGGTCTGGAGGCGTTCGAGAATCGCGGCGCGAGTCCTCCGGGCGATCATTGCCTGGACAACGGTTGCCTCCTGGCTGGGGTCAGCTACTTCAATTGTTTCTAGATCAGTAAAGAAGCCTCCCCAAAATGTGAACTCAGGGTTTTTGCCGCGAAAAGCTGCCTGGACAGCGATCGCGTCCTCGAGATTGCTGAGACCGCATTGTTCGCCGCCTTGAAGCAGCATAGTTGCAACCCCTGGTTTTTCGAGGCGCAATTGGTTTTCGGCTTCGGCCGTGAGTGTCTTTGTGTGTTGACCGGCGAGAATGACAACCTGTTCGTCAACGGCTCTGAGGTAAATGGGCAAGGCAGCCGCTAGGGCGAGCAAGGCTGCGCCCAGGGCAAGTAATTTGATCCGTTGAACGATTGCTGGAGACATCGTCCGACCAAGCTAGCAAAGGGCCTTCTCTGTGCAATTGAGAAATGATCAACTTTTTGGTCTCTCGTCATCGTAGTCCACGTTAAAAGAAGGGGCGTCGCCGTTTTCTGGATCTCGGGAAGGTGGGTTGATAGAACTTGCTGCGTTGCTATCTTGCTTCAGTGAAGTCTTGTTCGGAGTCTGCTGGACTTGGATAGACCGAAGAGACCGTGTTTGAAGAATCGAAGGCTGGTGTGAAATATGATTGTCGATAGAATTTGAAGGCTCAGAGTGATTCCATGAAGAACCTCATATTCGTTTTCGTTGTTGCGTTCCTGTGTAGTGCTTGTGCGAGCACGAGCGTTGAGGATTATTCAGCTCAGTCCATCTCTCTCCTGAGGCTCGAAAATGGGATGACGCCTAAGGCTGTGCTGGCAAGTCTTCCGCCCGAGGCTCAGATAATCTCCAGAGTTGATGACGAAGACTTGGCGATGATGAGGATCACTTTTCGAGGGAAGGCACGAACTCTGTGGTTCCCCAATGGGAAATTGACCGGCATCCAAGGGCCTCCAGACTGGAAGCGATGAAGAGACTTACGCCGGCAGAACCGGTCTCTGGACCTAGAACGGGGTCAATCCACCGCTGAATCTCGTTCAGTCTTCTCCTCAGAGCAGTGCCCGATCTATTTCGTTCTCTCGAGATCTTTGACATAATCCTGACATTGATGTGAGGCACTAGCCGATACAGTATTTGATTGTTGGCTATCCTCAAAAAGTTCGAAACTTTCGCCGCGACCGGGCTGCTACTATGGTGCACATTCCCACTCAGATTGAATCCAACGCCAAACATGGCGGTGACTGGAAAGGGGGGCTATCGTTGGTTCCATTGGTCGCTTTGTTTGCCATGGGAGGGTGGTTGCTTTTAAGAGAGCATCAGATGGTAAGGCAGGATGCCCGAGATGCGATGCGGCGGGCAGCAAGCGGCATGGGGGAGTTCTTGGAGCAGGAGGTGGCCGTCTTTTCTTGGCTGAGCGATCGGTCGTCGGTTGCCAAGACTGGCAGGATGCGTGGTGTTCCGGAACTCTTTGTGATCGCCCTAGACCCTTCAGGCGAGGGGCCTAAGGTGTTCCCGGCAGATGATTCGATTCCTCGTCCAAGACCTTTCGATTGGGGGGCGTTAGATGAAGCCAGTATTCACTTATGGGAGGAGTCACAGCGGGGCGATGATCCGAATTTGGCAATGCAAGCTACGATCGACTTCCTTGAGTCAGATCCACCCCAACCATTCGCCTCGCTCGGCAGGTTTCGCCAAGTCGTCTTGTTGATGAGAGAGTCTCGTTGGAGAGATGCAGCGCTGGCATTGGCGTCGTTACGAGAAGGCGTTCAAGAAGGGCTCTATTATACAGAGTCTGGTCTCCCTCTGAGCGTCGCTCTCGATTTTTGTGAACTCGATCTGATTCAGACATTGTTTGAACATGAGGGCAGACGAAGTGCGAGCGGTATCGACGCGATTCTGGCGCGTCAATGGGCAAAGCCTAGTGCTTGGACTGCTCAACTTGTTGATCGGTGTGGAACGGTGGAGCGAACGATTTTTGGTCAAGAAGCTCGTGTTGACGCGTATTTGAGGGATGTGAAGTATCGAAACAACGCGTGGCAACGCTTCAAAGATCTCCCACTATCGGCGCGGCGAGAATGGATGTCCCTTTCAGGTGGCGAAGCTCGGTGGATCAATTTTGAAGGGGAACCTCATTTCTTGAACTGTGTTTCGACGGTCGATTCTTCTGCTGTGTTCTTCGCAATTCCCTTGTCTCGGTTTGAGCGGGAGCTTGGCGATGCGCTTCGGCGGGGGGGCGATCTAATTGCGAGTTCGGCTGATTTTCACTTTTCAATCTATGCGAATCGCCGGCTTGTATTTGATTCGCAAGAATCCGGTATTGATCAGAATTCTGTGAGGCGAGAGGCGGCCGAGAGTGAAGACGGTGTCATTTTGGTGGAATCGACGAGGCATCCATGGTTCCTAGTTGGAGCAACCCTCAAGGATCCTGAATTTTTCGTACGGCGGTCTCGCGAACGAGTGCTATCTATTCTTGGATTTATTGGGCTTGCTGCGATTACGGGGATTAGCGGATGGGTTGCGCAACGAAGAGCTTATCGAAGACAGGTGGAGCTGGGGCGGACCAAGAGTAATTTTGTTGCTAGTGTCTCCCATGAGCTTCGTGCTCCTATCGCGTCCATTCGCCTGTTGGTAGAGAATCTTTCGAATCAGGGATCTAGAACGGATCCAAAAGAGAGGGAATACTTCAAGTGGATTGAGCTGGAGTGTCGTCGCTTAGGGTCACTGGTTCAAAATATTCTCCAATTCTCTCGATTGGAGCATGGGAAACAGATGCTTACTTTTGAGCCGGTGAATGTAATCCAGCTCTTCAATCAGAGTTTAGTGATGATGAGTTCCATCGCGGACAATGCTCAAGTGCGATTGAACTCGCGTGCCGACATTGGGTCTAAAGATCAGGATGGAATTTATCTTGAAGCCTTCTGGGATGGTCAGGCGATTCATCAAGCCTTAGTGAATCTGCTTGAGAATTCCATTAAGCACACGCGGAAAGGAGGAGGCATTGAGGCAGTATTGGAACACGATGCTTTCAATGATGCGGTATCCTTTTCGGTGAGCGATGAGGGGGAAGGGATAGATCGGGCGGATCGTGAGCGGATCTTCTTGCCGTTTGAACGTCTCGAATCAGAAGCTACCCGGAGGACCTCAGGCGTTGGAATCGGATTAAGTCTAGTACGGCATACGGTTAAGGCACATGGGGGTGACGTTCGAGTCGAAGATTCTGCTGTCGGAGGGGCCTGTTTTGTCGTTTCGCTGCCCTTGAATAAAAACAAGAAATGAAATCAAGTCCAATAGCGACGCCGGGTTCTCGCATTCTGATCGTTGAAGATGAGTTGCCGATGCGCCGTGCCTTGGAGGATTGTCTGAGCGGTCAGGGGTATCGCGTCTTGTCGGCGTCGAATGGCGAGGAGGGGCTCACTCGTGCAATGCGTGAAAAACCGGATTTGATCTTGCTCGATGTGATGATGCCGGGCCTAAGTGGATTCGATCTTTGCGCGGCCTTACGAAAGGCGGGCTGTTCGATTCCGATTCTCATGCTTACGGCCAAGGGAGAGATTGAGGATAGAGTGAGAGGACTTGACGAGGGCGCAGATGACTATCTGATAAAACCCTTCAGTACGTCGGAACTTCTTGCCCGAATGCGTTCTATACTCCGGAGAAAACAGCTGTCGAGCCGCTCCGCGGAGTTTGTTCTTGGCGACTGTCGAATAGACTTGCAGCGAATGGAAGCGACGCAAAAGGGGCGACCTCTTGAACTGAGCGTTCGTGAATACGGCATCTTGCGACTTCTATTCGAGGCAGATGGGGCTCCCGTCAGTCGTGAGCAGTTCTTAGATAAAGTCTGGGGGGTTACTTCCTTTCCCTCCACCCGAACGGTTGATACACACATCCTTCAGCTTCGGAAAAAAATTGAGCAAGTGCCTGAGACGCCTCGATGGATTCTTACAGTCCACGGGCTTGGGTATCGGCTCTGGCTAGGCGAATAGTTTGACAAAAGTGTGACAATAACTGGATCAGGATTGCGTTGAATAGGAGCGAACCAACTGAATGAATTTGATATGAAACCCGCTGTTAAATCCCGCCCTTTCTTTCTCTCACCTGTGATCTTTCTTGTGCCTTTTATTTTGGTGTTGCCTTCGGCTACCGGCAGTGAACCGACTTCGAAGGAACGATTTGATGAGGGGCTTCTTCAGGAGGAAGTTCATCAAGACTTGGAAAAGGCGATCGAACACTATAGTGCTATCGTGGCGACCTACGATGAGCGACGTAAACTCATCTCAACCTCTTTCTATCGGCTTGCGGAATGTCTTCGCAAGCTAGGAAGAATGGATGAAGCAGAGCCCTTGTATGTTAGGATTGTCGCAGAGTTTCCTGAGCGGAGAGATTTGGTCAAGCTAAGTCAGCAATATGCGCCAGTGGGGGAGACGGATTCGACTGAGTTCGAGGAGGACAGATTGCCTGTGCTCGAGTCTTCAATTATGGACCATCCTGAGGGGCTGGAGCTTCTCATTGATCAATTGCGTGAGAGTGCATTGGAAACGAGTATGTATTCACTCGCTCAACTAACAGGGGACTTAAAGGCTAGCCAATTGTTAAATGAATTCTTTGACACACAGATGGGGCTTGAGAATTTGAAAAAACGATACACGGCCACACATCCTCGAATTCGACAGCAGGAAGTTGAACGGGATTACTATCGTGATCGAATGCAAGGTCATGTTGACTGGGCGATTAAGTTTCTAAGCAATCGGCTGAATCTGATGCGGAAGCTCTCTACCCTGAATTCTGATCAAGAGACTTTCCCTAGATTGCGAGTCATTGATACTCCTATGACCCTAAGAGCGTTTATTGCAGAACTGAAAGATGCCACAGCCGAAGTTGCGGTTTTAATGATAACGGCAGAGATGGAACAGGAGGGGCTGTCTGAATTAATCAAGACGAGGGAATCCTATCAGAATGAGTATTCCGGGAAGAAAATCCTATATGGTGCCAATCATCCCGAAATGCGATCGATCCAAGCCCGTATCGAGTCCTTAAATGAACGGATATCAAGTCACGTCCTCCTTGTGATCGAACAGTTGACAAGACGTCTCAGAATACTGGAACAGAGTTCCGAATCCGCGGAAGTCTCAGTCCCCGTCAATCCATGATGAAATGGGTGTGGGCGGGATCGCAGGTTACGACTGCTAAGGGAATTAGGGCAACCACAGCTGCGTGACCAGGTATGGGTGTCGGAAACGACCGATCTGAGAAGCGAGGAAGGCTGGTGCTATTTGGTGACCGCAATGGATCGCTACAGCCGACGCATGATTGGGGAAGCCTCTATGCAGGCACTCCCTAAGAATGGCTGCTAAGAGCTTCCAAGATGGAACAGAGCGTGAGCGCCAAAGGCAACTGCTAGAACAAGGTAGCTATGGAGTCGTTCTACGGTCGCTAAAAAACTTCATCAGCACGAGGCCATGTATAGGTTGGAGAAGAACAGACTTGAGCGAACGTTTTTGAATAACGAGAAGTAGTAAGCGTTCTAAAGCGTAAACACCCGTCACTGAGGTGCTAGAGCCCAACAGCATTCGAAGCGAAATATTTCGTCCCCACGGGGAACAGCCATCGTCAAGCCTAACGGCTTTCCGAGAGAATAACTAAAGCACAAAGTATCGAACCAAGAGAATCCTCTGTCCACCAGACTCAGGGCAATTTCAAGTCGGGTTAAGGCCGGTGTAGGTCATTTCAAGCACACCGGAAATACGAGCTGCTAAGAGTGTGAAATATCAATTGCGCTAAGGTTGCTATTGTCTTCGGCTATTGGCACAATAGCCGATCCAGACAATCACAATAAATTTTCTATGGATTTATCATCGATAGCCCAATTAGTTAGTCTCGCCAAAGATTTGTTACCAGCTCTTGGTGCTGTGTGGAACGGAGAGCCGGAAGAGGATTCAACACAACAGAGTATTCGCGATATTGTTAAGGAAAAATATAGTCTTCTTAGAGACGGAGTGGGAGCCTCCAGCATGCGTATTCTGTCACATCTTGAGGGATGTGGTAGTTGCGAGCCCAGTCTTCTGATATTGGAGGCAAATCCTCGGGCCGGAAAAATTGCTTTCACCGCCAGAGAGATGCTGAGAGATGAGTTTGTATACCGTCTCGAGTTTCTAAAGGTGCTTGGGGTAATTTCAGCAGCAGGTCCAACCGAATATAGAATAAGCCATCTTGGCAAAAATTTCGTTCGGGAGGCAAAGTGTCGGAACGACTTCCCTGAGATATTCAGCTAGCAGATTCTTGACCTTATCCGCTCATGCGTAAGCGGCGCTCTCGGTATTAGAACTAGTCCTCCGACTAATTGATATCCCAAGCTTGTCAACTCGATGTTTGCCCCCAAGAGTTGGGAATTGAGGTGAGACTCGAAGATCGGAGAAACGCGCTTGCGCTACGAAAGAACTCTTATTTAAGCTGAACAAGTGTGACCTATGTTCCAGCCCACATCAATGAGTGACGCTTTTTCAATGAACGCATGAAGGACAGAATATTGAACGAGATCCTCAATCGCTCTTATCGTTTCCCCGAGTCTAAAGACGAATTAGAAACGGTGAAGGCCATCCATGATGGAACCTTTGAGAGTGGTGGATTTGGTGATCCAAACTTTCATTGTTATGCTGCTGTATTGAACGCTGTTGGTGAGTTCGCAACGCAGGCCCTTGATTCGCCTCATCTTTCCGAGTTTAACAACATCCTTGCGGATGCTCAGGAGGAGTATATGCCGGGATATCCGCCAATGAGTCCCGTGACGACTTCATTCTTTCATGCGTGGATGACTCTAGATGTTCCGATAGCACCAGGCGGCCCGACGATTGGAAAATTGTTCGGCCAATGGCTTCGAGACAAGAACTCGTTTTCATATTTGTGGAAGGCTCTCGATAATCTCAATAGGACTTACAGTTCATTTTACGAGGTAATGGGTGTGGGTGGGGATGAAACTGTACAGCTTAGCGACATCCTTGAGCAACGTGTTTTCCAGTGTTGGAATTCTAGCGGCTACTCTGGAAGAACGGGTGAGCTGTGGTATGTCCGGGTGCTTCCGCCTTCTTTGGAAGGGGCAAAGTGCTCCGTAACGGTTAGTACGCCGTACGTCTTTAGAAATGAAAGCCGTGAGTCAGTCGAAACCTTTTTCCGTCGCTGTTCATCAAAGGACGCTTCCTTTGACGTGGTGGAATACTTGAAGCACGGGGCGTTTCCCCATTATTGGCTGGAGTATGTCTTTCAGGCTTATGTCGATCACACCGGTGAGGCAATTTATGTCGAAGGCCTGCCGGACGATGCAGCGGGCCGGCCCCATGCCGATGGCGGCAAGGATCTGTGAAGCTTGCCGCATCCTCTTTAGGCAACGAATGGATCGCTGCGATGGCTCTACAAGCTGGGATGACCTTGGTTACAAGGGACGATCATTTCATCCGAGTGCCCAAACTGAAGTTGATCCAATGGACATTGTAGGGTCTAGTCCGTGCTAGTGTCTGTCGTTCTCAGATAGAGAGTTTGACGAAATCAATGATTTGCAGCCGCCGTCTTGGAAGCTTGGAGGCAGCCTCAAACACTTGTTCCAGGATCTCCAGAGGGTATGGTCCGGTTCCACGGGGGACAGATAATCCGAGAACATAGGGAACGATTGGAATGGGCTTATAGGCTGTTGAATTGGGTTCCTCAACGTTTCGAGTAGATACTCAAAGAGTTTCATCGCCCTCGACCGCTGATAGCTGTGAAAGAGTTCCCTCAAGAGCGGCTGAAACGTCTCGTTTCTGCTCCCTAATGAGGAAGCTGCGGCAAGATGCCACAGCCACTTTGAGAAGGGCTGCGCTTGAACCTACCGCTCTCCACTGGAAACGTTGAAGAACCTTGAATTGAGACGCCTAGAGAACAATGGCAATGGATTGTAGCACTTGTTCAAAGTAGCCTTTTTTCAGTGAGCGAGTGGTGCTCAGAGTTAATTGTCCGGTTGTCCGGTGAGCAGTCTAGGTTGAGCCAGAAACTCGACACGTACGTTGGGCACGATGGCGAAAGTGACTGTTACCGGTTTGAATGAGCCCAGATGAAACACTCCATCCCTCAAGACCCTAAAACCTCGTTTGCGAAAACGATATTAGTTCCAATTGCCGTCGGCATGAGTGGTGCTGAACCCATCGGCATCGGTTGCGTTGATGAACCTCAGGGCGAGATCATTTCGATTGGTGGCCATCGCAACATCAATGGAGGAGCCGTCAGAGGCTAAGCTTATCGCTTGGCCCCTGTGTGTGTTGGTGATCGTGGTATTGGGTGGGGGAAGGTTGATTGTGGCCACCCAGTGAGGTGGCAATGCCGATTCCGGTTGGAAATCCATATCAAGCTTCCAAACGTGGCCTGGATCCAGGCTTCGGTGGCTTGCGAAGTTGTTGTCCCAGTTCCCACTGGCATCTTCTACCCGAATGTAGGGAGCGCCCCAGTTCGTGAAAGTGACGCCATTGCTGCTTACTGAAAGCGGTAGATTAACGCGATAGTTCGAGATGTCCCTAGGACTGTCAGGCTGCGTCAAGACGGTTATCTCACCCAAGGTAACATCCATCCCTTTGACGGATTTGGTCATGGGGATCGGATCGGCTAGCCACGGTTTGATCGTCGGGCGTGTGGTGTTTCTTGTTTTGAATTCTGCCACAGAGATCCACGGACTGCCTTGATCTTCACTTTCACGGCGTTCGATCCGGAACCAAAGCCACTCCGAATCACGCGGGAATCGACTCGTGAGTATATAACCATGGTATCCGTCGGCGTAGGATTGAAATCCGCGTGCCTGAAATCGCTGGGCGTATTCTATTCCTTCGTCACCTCGAATCATACAGCGGAATTGTCGATAGAATGTGCGCTTCGTCAGGGGGTGACTCGTTATATTGGTGCCTATCAAATTGAATTCAGCAGCTAACCACGTCTTTCCTAAAGGGGCCGTAAAATTTAACCGAGTTGGTTTGTTCAGTTTTAGACTGAACAGCTGCGCCCCATTAGTTGGAATTAGACCGTCTGCCAGTTTCTCCAAGAAACGGCCATGGATGAATTCGTTCTTATTCGCTACCATGACGCGATTGAGCATTAGCTGGGAGCCATCGGCTAGAAGCTGAACGTTTTTTTTGGGGGCGTTCGTCAGTAGGGCGGTCGCCACTATAACCATCACGAGCAGAACGACCCCGATGACAATCGGGGATCTCGGAGCCTCCTTCGCGAGATCTGTCGTGAGTAATTGTCTCTTCATTGCTTAGGCGGAACGATTACTAGAATTTGGGGGGCGCGGGAAGCACTCTCTTTATTGGTTTCCCCGGCTCTTGTCGTGGACGCTTGTTTCTGAGCTAGAATGACTTCGGATTGCGCTCGTGGTTCTTCAAAAAGACGAGAGGAACCAGATTGCAACTCATGATAGGAGCAAGAGGATAGGAGTTTTTTAGAGGTGGGGAGAGCGTCCTCGCGAGCCGTTCTAGTCGAGAGCGAAAACATCGGAAAAATAGGCCCTTTTCCTAGTTGAGCGTGATAGGGATTCCGTCCCGCTTCGCGAGCCGGAGGCTCGCGAGTACGCTCGCCCCACCTCGGGAGATAGATCTTCGCAAGTGTTTCATTCCACTGGGAACGTGGAAGAACCGCGCTCGTCGATCCGTGAATAGATCGTTCATCCCTTGGTTTCACTGTTAGCAGCGAATTTGACTCATTCTTTTTCTTGATGCCAACGTTGGTAGGTGGTTTAAGGGTATGATTATGCGGAATTCTTTCAGGCTCGGTTGCCTCTCTTCGATCTATTTTCTCAGTTGTTTATTGGGACAGGGGCTCCTCGGCTCAAGCCCGAATGTGTTGATGATCGCTGTCGATGATCTGCGCCCAGAACTGGGATGCTACGGGGCTTCCCATATCTATAGTCCAAACATTGATGCACAGATTGGCCGCGTATTGAATGAGCATGATGAGACGGGCTTACGAGAGAATACAATTGTCATCCTTTATGGCGATCATGGCTATCACCTTGGTGAGCATGGCTTGAGGGGGAAGACGACAAACTTCGAGCTTGATACTCGGCTTCCATTGATTGTGAGCGTGCCAGGTATGGAGATGCCGAGTGAATCGACCGATTCGCTGGTGGAACTCGTCGATCTTAACCCGACGCTAGCCGAACTGGCAGGCCTCCCAGTTTCTGAAAAGTTAGAGGGCAAGCGCTTTGTTTCGATTCTCAATGATGCGACAAGTATTACCAAGGAGGTGGCGTTCAGTCAGTATCCTCGGGCTGGTGGCTTGATGGGATACTCGGTTAGGACCATGCAGCATTGGCTTACTCAGTGGGTTGATACTTCGTCCGGCGAAATCCGGGCCACGGAACTCTATGATTACAATGGGGAAGTGCTGGAAACCGCGAATATCGCAGCGGTTGCTCCGGATCTGGTTCGGGAACTGTCCGATAAGCTGTGGCAGGTTTCTAAAGTCTCGAATCCTAAGAAGGTGGCGCCGCCTGTTCCTGAAGTGGCGAGAGAATCCGCTACGTCGATGTTTGGTTTTGAAGAGGTTCAAGCTGGCCGCTTCGAGACGTTCTATTCAGGGATCGGTCAATGGAAGGCCTTGGTCGGAAAGAGCGTTATTGATGATGAACATGCGAAGAGTGGTCTTCATTGTCTGCGGTTGACCGGTGGAGATGAAAGCAGTGTCTCTCTTGCATTAGCTGAGGACGTCGATACGAGCGGCGAATTGACTTTTTGGGCAGAGCGCTGGACGAAATGGGCGCCCTTTACCTTTCGCGTCGAAACGCTCATTGGTGATGAGTGGGCAGAGATTTTCAACGGGGACGATGAGATCAGGGTAGGACGTTCGTTCTTGTCGCAGATCCGGGTGCCACTTGGGGATGGCAGGATTCATGGATTGCGTTTTACGGTGACCAGCCCGCCCGATACTGGGATACTGATCGATGATATCCGCTTTGCTCCCGCTCGCCCTCAAGAGATTGTTGACGTTGACCTTGTCCCGGTGACACTTCCAGCCCTTCGTGGCGTGGAGGTGAGTCCACTCCTGAAGCTTAGAGTGGAAACCCAGGGGAATTTGGCACCCGTGGCGATGACGGAGATACGGGCGAGGCTGACCGAGGGCACGGATTTAAAGGATGTTGAGCTTGTGTCAGTCTATCGTGGCGATTCTGAAGGGCCTACTGGATCTGCATTGGCCACTCTGGGCGGAAGTGAATTAGAGGAGAGAAGGCTGGTTTTTAGTTGGTCGGACGGTGCCTACGTTCTTTCAGAAGGGAGTAACTATCTTTGGCTCACGGGGCGGCTCAGTGAGAATGCTGACATTGATCATCGCGTCGGAGCGATTTGCCAAGAGGTATTGTTCTCGGATGGAGAGACGGTTGCTCTCGATGCCGCTCCTTCTGTTCAGCGGATGGGGATTGCTCTTCGGAAGTCGGGCGATGACGAGGTTCATACCTATCGGATTCCTGGTTTGGCCACAACCAAACAAGGCACGCTGATTGGTGTCTATGATGTTCGCCGTCGTTCCGGTGGGGATCTACCCGGTGATATTGATGTTGGCATGTCTCGATCAACCGATGGTGGGCGATCATGGGAACCGATGAAGCTAATCATGGACATGGGGGATGATCCGATGTGGCGCTATGATGGCATTGGGGATCCGGCGGTTTTGGTCGACCGGAAAACTGGCACGATTTGGGTGGCTGCGACGTGGAGCCACGGTGACCGTTCTTGGCGAGGGTCGGGGCCAGGATTGAGTCCAGGTGAAACGGGACAGTTGATGTTGGTACGAAGCGATGACGATGGTGAGTCGTGGTCGGATCCGATCAATATCACTTCCCAGGTGAAGAAGCCGGAGTGGTGCTTCATTCTTCAAGGTCCAGGCAAGGGGATCAGCATGGCTGATGGTACGATTGTATTTGCGGCGCAGTATCAGGATCCGCCCGAGAAGGAGCGACTTCCTCATTCAACCATTATCTTTTCGAAAGATCACGGTGATACCTGGGAGGTTGGAACGGGTGCACTTGATGATACGACGGAAGCACAGATTGTTGAAATCGAACCTTCGGTGCTAATGCTCAACTGTCGGTATAATCGTCAATCGCTTCGCGTGGTGATGACAACACGAGACTTGGGGAAAACGTGGCAGAAGCACCCAAGCTCAGAACGGTCGCTGATTGAACCGCGTGCCTGCATGGCGAGCCTAATTCATGTTGATCGGGAGCTTGGTAGCGATTGGGGAGATCGCCTACTCTTTTCAAATCCGGATAGTCAATCCGATAGAAACCGAATGATGATTAAGGCGTCATTTGACCGAGGACTGACATGGCCCATGGAGCATCGGCTATTACTCGATGAGGGAGATAGTGCTGGATACTCCTGCCTCTCTATGATCGATGGGGAAACGGTTGGCATACTCTACGAAGGCAGTCAGGCGCATATGACCTTTCAACGGATTCCGTTAGGCGAACTTGGGGAAACGGAGATTCAATCCTTAACTCCATAGCTCAAGTTGGTTGGGAATTGAGAACAATCGATGGAAAACCGGTTCGCTGGGGTGAACGGTGTCGACAGGATGGAGTGCTTTCCCAATAATTGGAAAGATCAAGAGAGGGGTATTGATAGGTTTTTTAAGCGAAAGGCTATTGAGCCATTCGACCTTGGATATTCAGGAGTGCGGAATCCGAAGCCTCCTATGATTCCCGGTAACGTTGAAACCTAGTGGGGGGGGCGAAACCTTAGGGGCGTTCGGTATTCTTTGGGAGTGAAGGAAAGTGCCTTAGGGAGCAAGGTCTCCGAATTCTTGAATGGCTTTGAGGAGCGTGTCGTATTCTTCGCGGCATTCTTGGCAAAGGTCGAGATGATGCGCAACGGCTTGGAGCGCCGTCGGAATCGATTGCTTTGCAAGTTCTAGTTCAGCAAATTCACTCACAAGGTCGAGACACTCATTGCAGTTCAGCTCGAATTCGCGTGTTTTATCGAGCACTGCAGAGAGGCTCTTCAATTGATCGTTCGAGAGCTTCATACCGTCATACCTCGCTCTGATGTTGTAAAATCATTTCCACTAAAACCTCGGGCCTCCAGGGCTCGCCGAAGCGCTTTGCGAGCATCGTGAAACAATTTGTAGATGTTGTTCCGTGTTGTCGAGAGCTGGCGAGCGATCTCATCTTGTGGCATCCCGCTGAGCTCACATAGCAAGACGTCTCGTTGTTTGGCCGTTAGATCAGTCATGATCACTTCTCGTATCATCCTTGCCAGGTCACGCTGTTCGGAACTTTCCCTGGGGCCATCAACCTGATCTTGTTCGCCTTCAAAAGTGCCTTGTTGTTCTCGGAGCTGGTCAAGTGACACATTGTTCCACTCCTTTCGACGTATTTCGTTGAAAGCGATCCGAAGTGCAATTGCCATGACCCAGGAGGTGAACCGACTTCGGCCTTGAAAGCTATCTTTTCGTTCTGACACTCGAATCAGCGTCATTTGCACGATATCCGAGATGAAGCTGTGATCAGTAGAGGCCCGCCCTGAGAGTGCGGCTGGCAAGACTCGTGTTAAATAGGCACGCAATCCTTCCAAGGCCAGAGATTGCTCTTCAGCACTTCCACTAAGGTCTTGATGCCAATGGTCCATGAATCTTTTGGTCAAAGGCCCGGCAATTCCTCGATTGAGTGAACGAAAAGGGCGTAGGGAAAGCTACTTGGGCTGATGTTGTTTCAACAAGCGGAATTGTCCCTGATTCGTCTCGATCTTTTCATGCTCGCCAGGGAGGGGAGTCTCGTTTTGCTGATTTCTTATTCTTCGACTAGAACGGCTCCTGAGTCGTCCTTCTCTATTTCGAGCAGATGCCGCTTTCTTGTGATCCCTCAAGAGTCGCGATTTCATTCCACTCGCTTCGATATTCTAACGGTGAAAAATGTTTTTTCAAGAGAGGGGTAAGAATCCGGCGCTTCGCTGTGTCTAGACATTAACCGTCAATTCTGTCGGTCAGAGAAACGTCGAAACATAGCAAATATTATGAAGAATATCATACGTAAATCACTCCTCGCCCTTGTCACCTCAATGCTCATCTCAGCGGCTGTTGGTGGAGAGCTCGTCAATGTCGCTGGCGCGAGTGGCATCGCTTTGAGCGGATATGACCCTGTTGCCTTCTTTACTGAACACAAGGCGGTGAATGGAGATCCGGGAATCACGGCCAAACACGACGGAGCTAGTTTCTTGTTCGCTAGCAAATCGAACCGAAAACTTTTCAATCGCAATCCTGAAAAATATGCCCCCCAGTATGGAGGTTTTTGCGCCTTTGGTGCTTCGGTCAATGCCCTTTTCCCGGTAGATATTAGCACGTGGCAGATTCGGAATGGGAAACTGTATCTCAATCTCAATCAGGAGATTCTTAAAGCCTTCAATAAAGATCTTAATGGAGCCATCGCAAAGGCGAACAAGAACTGGCCGAAGCTTGAGAAGAAGTATTCCAAGTAGTCTGAAACAGCTGGATATATAACCTAAAGCGACAATTATTATGCGAATTGCACCTGTGACTCATACTAGTGCTAATGATGCAACGAAATCCTTGTTGGACTCGGTTCAGAATACCATGGGAATGGTTCCGAACGTGATCGCGACAATGGCCCATTCTCCGGTGGTCACTCAAGCCTACTTGGGGCTCAATCAAGGTCTCTCCGGTGGAAGTTTGGATCCGAAATTACAGGAGCGTTTGGCACTGGCCATCGGAGAGTTCAATGACTGTTCCTATTGTGTCTCGGCCCATTGCGCTCTTGGAAGTAAGGCCGGGCTTGAGCGAGATGAGATTGAACGAGCAAGGCACGCTGATTCGGATTGTGAAACGGCGAGGGCTATTCTTCAGTTCGCTCGAACGATCGTTGAAAGACGAGGTCGAGTTTCTGATCAAGACATTGCTGAGGTTCGTAGCAAGGGGCTTGGGGACCGAGAGATTGTTGAGATTTTGGGGCACGTAGCGCTCAATACTTTGACGAACTATCTAAACCACATCGCTGGAACAGAAATTGATTTTCCGGTGGCGCCTAAGCTTGCAAGGGTTTGATGCAAAGCTCTCAATGAATTGGCTCCGCTCCGTTCTCCGCTTCTTGGCTTTATGCTCGGAAGCGGAATCTTTCTTTTGATTGATCGCGCCTGTAAGTCGTCTTTCAAGACACCCTCGGGCGATTCTGGAGAATGGTGTCGTGGGATTTACGCGGTAGGAATTGAGGCTAATCTTCTTCCACGTAGGCGAAGTTGAAAGCCACCGTAGCATCTGAATCCGTAATGGTTAGGTCTTGAATGAGCGCACCGGCTTTGCGGTGACGGGCTTTGATTTGGTAGGTGCCTGGCGGAAGGTCTGGAATCGAATAATTTCCCTTGGGTGAGGTGATTGCGAAATAGGGATGGTCGACAAGGCTGACGTAGGCAAACATCCAGGGATTAATGTCGCTCTTGAATCGGAGGAACTCTTCTGGCTCAGCAAAGGAGGTGCGTATAGGGGGGGCGCCCGGTAGAATTGTTGCGTGGAATACAGGATTGCCGGAGTTCGGTCGTGAACTGCTCATCAGTGAAAAAAGACTATCATCTTTGCTAATGAATTGAATGGTTTGTCCGGTTCGGCAGGCTGAGACATAGGGGGACAACCAG
Source organism: uncultured Verrucomicrobiota bacterium (assembly GCA_913061285.1). Taxonomy (GTDB): domain Bacteria; phylum Verrucomicrobiota; class Verrucomicrobiia; order Limisphaerales; family AAA164-E04; genus UBA2970. Next base: position 21,645 of record CAJXVR010000011.1, read on the forward strand.
CATCCCTCTTGGGTGATTGTATGTTTCGGCAATTCTACTTCGTTGGCTGGGCTTTCGATACCAAGTACCGTGACGAAAACGTCGCCGAGTCCACCGTCTTCGGTGACAAAGAAACGGGTGGTTGGAGCCCTTCCTGGAAATCGGCGTGCGTAGTTGGCAGCACAGACGGAATCGAGGGGGAGAGCTCTCTCGCTTGGAAGATCGCCACTGATTGAAATTGTGCCCGAAACTGTGAATCTTCCTGGTTCTGAAATCGTTGCGTCGGGGAGCGTGGGAGGAGTGGGGGCGGTTGGGATTTCCGGTGCCTGAACTAAGTTCCCGGTTGGGAGCGATCTCAAAGCTTGAATGCCTGAGTGAGCATAGGCGACGGGTCGAATGTCGGTCCGACTAGTTTGACGCTCCAGGCTCTGATTCACTGAGAGCACTCGCCGTTCGGTTTTGGCATGGGCGTCACTTCTGAGTGCGAAATGGTGTTGAGTCACATTGACCCTGGCGGCGAAGTGTTGCGTTTGCTCGGTCGCCGGGTTGCTCGGTGCGTCCGCATGAGTAATTCGGGACTCCTTCGTGAACCGAACCACCGTCCCAATGAGGAGGGTGACAAGAACGGCGACAAGGAAGTCAGATCTTCGAGTTCTCATATACTTTAGTGAACCAGAGCCCTATCCAGGGATCAACACTTTGCTCACTCGATCGGTGTCAGATTGTTTCTTTGAGATTACTTATAGGGAGTAGAGTTGGGCTGTGAGCGGAATCAGTTTTGTGCTGTGGTTGGTATGTTCGTTCGTTGTTGGGCTTGAGATCGAATGCGTTTTCTCTGGAGAGAGAGTAAATCCTACGGATTCTCTCGTTTTGGGTCAGTGGGTATGAACCCGAAGAATTCGTCAAGCCCGGGCTAGGGTGTTGACGTTTTCTGAGGAGAAAATTGCGAGAGTAGGTTGAGGCTGCCATCCGTAGCAAGTGACTGCTGGATTGTGTTTGGAACGAACACTTGAGAGGTTATGACGACTGATTCTGAAGGTGTTTATGAGAAATGGACGGATTGTTCGTGGAGGCTTTGTTCGGAGCTTCATTGCGTGCTATTTGCTCTTCGTGTTCCCAACTCCTGATGCGCAGATAAGGTAACTTATTCTCTCGGTATCCTCCAATGAAGCTGCGATTCCGGCCGCCTACAGTAGCGGAGGCGAAGTAGAGTCTTGAGATTTCCGACCACGGATGCTGGATCGGGAGACGACTCGGCGACATGAGTTAGCGCGCCGACAGAAGGAGCTTGATCGCATGCCTGATTTGATTCTTCCGACCTTCCTTCCGAAATTGGCAGGGGCATCGGTCAAGAGTCGGCCAACAGAATGAGATGAGATCCTGATTCTCGAGAGGAATATGGAAAATTCGTTGTCCTTAGGGGATGAAGCTGGTGGGCATCCTGGGAGTTTCGTTCCAGGTTACGTCCCCTGTCTTCAGAAGTTTATTGGAGAATCCTAAGTTCCCATCGTCGCCAGAACCTATGAACCGCCTTGTTATTCTTGAATCGGCATGGGCCTTGCTCTTCTCAATTTGTGGAGATTGTATGGCCGTTTGCTTGTGGGACGGCCACGAGGGAAAACCCTGGGAGACGGAAGCTCAGGAGGCGTCTTCCAGGGTGTTTCCCTTGTTAGTCTGACTTTTTGGCAGAATGGGCGGTTTGAAGAAACCGACTCGGTGGACTTTTTTTGAGTGATGGATAGTGAACAGATTGAGCGGCTTGAGAATTCGTTGGCAGATCTCAAAGAGCTGGCTGCTAGCATTGAGGCAGGAAGCGTTTGTCGTGAGGATGTTCTATGGCGCTTGAGAAGTTATTTCCATGTCGTTAGTTTTCTCAGTCGTGAGTTTGAAGAGAAAGTCGCTGACGATGAACAGACTCTTGTGGCCGCTAACGTTCTCGGTGACATTCAGGGATTGGTGAGCGAGCTTATTCTTGAGCTGGCGGACCAGGAGCTTTCAGAGTCGGAGGAAGAGGAGTTGACGACATCGCTGTCACCCCTGCCGAGGGTCGCTTCGTTAGCAGTCAATCCTAGTATCATTCCTTTTCCGGATCGAAAGATGGGAACTCCTGAGGATCGCTGGTGATTTAGGTAATCCTTCCAACCTTTCCTGTTTCCTTGCGACGGTTTGTTGCTATCGGCTTGACCGAATCAGGCTGTTGATGACAGCGTCTGACCGTGGCTCGTCAAAGTGAGTTCGTCGATTATACCTTAGAACTACTGGCTGACTTGGGTCCAGTTGGGGCAAAGTCCATGTTCGGTGGCTATGGCCTGTACCTCGACGGCACGATGTTCGGGATCATTGCTGACGAGGTGATTTATATTAAGGCGGATGAGTTGAATCGCGAAGCGTTTACCAGCGAAGGACTTGAGCCTTTTCGGTTGGAGAGCAAGAACGCAGTCATGTCCTACTACACCGTGCCAGAGTCGGCGATGGATGATCCGACAGAGATGTGTCGATGGGGGCAACTTGGGGTCGAGGCCGCCGTGCGGGCGAAGATTTCGAAGAAGCGGCCCAAGAAGCGGACAGCTAAGAAATAGAGGGCATATTTTGCCGAGATTCTACTCCGACGCTTGGAGGGCCATTTCAAGCCGGTCGATAAAGGCGACTTGGGGTGATTTGAGTTTCTTGCGAGCGATCGATACCGGAAAGAATTCGGCCCGGTCAATCTCGGGGATCTGAATGAAAGTACCGCTCTTCTTTGGCCACTCGATTTCGATCAGATTGCTTTCAACCTTGTCGACTGAGATGCTTGATCCCTCGAATGCCCATCCGTGAACAATCTTGCCTCCTGCTTGTTGAATGGAGCCGAGTTGGATGAACGCTGTCTGAGGGACAGAAATGCCCGTTTCCTCGTGGAACTCCCTAAGAGCGGTTTCGAACGGGGTTTCGGCGGCTTCAAATTCTCCCTTAGGAATGGACCAAACCCCCTCGTCGCGATGCTCGTTCTTCGGGCCGCCTGGATGGGCGATAAAGACTTCTAGAACCTCTCGGCTAATCCGATACATTAGGAGCCCTGCGCTTTGGCGTTTACCCATGAGCGGTCGTCTTTAGGGGAGTAAGATCGGTCTCAGTATTGTGAAGTAACGCCGAGCTTGGTGCTATGCCTGGAATGCTGTTGCGATCAGCCCGATTAAGCCCCCAAAGACTCCGCCCCAAACGACGAGCCATCCTAGGTGTTCCCGGATCATTTGCTGAATGATCTCCTTAACCATTTCCGGAGTGAGCTCATCGAGGCGTTTGCTGACAATCACGCTGACTTTCTCGAGGATTTCATCCGTTGTGCTACTGGATTGTAGATTTTCTCTTAGGGTCTTTTGAAATGGTTCGCTAGTACTGATGGACTCGAGTGCCGCTGCAATTTTCACCTTAAATGGATCTCGCAACGGTTCGAGTGCATTGGGGCCGCCAACCATGGACAGCATCCCACCAAGCGGAGACTCGGTGATAGCCTCGATTAAGGCCTCGAAGGCTGGAGTGAAATCCGTTTGCTCGATAATCGGTGCTAGATCTACCTTGGGAGCTTCCTCAGTCTCGGATTCTGGTCCGAAGAGTCGTTTGACATTCTCGCTGGTAAAGAATTGTCTCATCATGAGTTCATGAATCCCCTTCTTAAACTCCTGAAAGTGGAGGGGAATAATCCCTGATCCATACAGTCCCGGGACCTTTTCAAAGAGCATGTGGATGGCGAGCCAATTGGTCACGGCCCCGGAAAGGGCGAAAAGCCCCATATTGGTAACCGGAGCGCGGAAAGGCTCAGGGAGTATGGTGCCAATGCCCAGACAGGCAGCGGCGGTGAGGTTCGTGGTTAAGCTCTTGTTGGATTGGTCAATCTTGCTCATCGGAAGCCGCCTGTAGTGCCCCCAAATGCGAAAGAATACAAGTCAAAGCTTCGATCCAAGTCAATTGAGGAGCCGAAGTGAAAAGGGATACCGATACTGTTCCCCGTGACTGGCTTTGACTGAGGCGAAAATGGAGAGACCAATGTTGAAGAGGAGGAGAGCCGGAAGCAGCAAAAACCACCCAAGAATCGGGATGAGACAAAAGATAAATTGGAGGCCAGCCATCGTTATCTGGAAATTTGTCGATTCTCGGCCTTGCTCATCCACGGATGGGTACTCGTTTCGTTTCACTAGCCAAACGATCAATGGCCCGACAAATCCTAGCGGGAGGAAAAAGGTGAGTGAAACGATATTGATACAGAGCCCGATAAGGGCCGCAAGATGGCAAAACATTGACCAATTTCGGGAGGTGCGCTCTGTTTCGCTGAGGTTGCTGCCACAGGACTGGCCTGATTGAGCTGCATTGCTCGCGTTCTGGTCCGAATTTGAGTTGATTTCAGTCATCCGTTGCTCGAGCTCCGTCACTCTTGTCTTGGGATAGTAGTGGTCTGAGAGAGCAATTCAACCTGATTTGTTGCCTGTCAGCCGGTCCCTTTCCCCCATTATTTAGAGAAAAATGTGCCCCAATGGAGAGGGTGCCGTTCGGAGATCAGTGTGGTCTGAAGCGGATAGCCTCTCTCAAGGAGGTCGTTTTGATCCTCATAATTTCAGCCATGCTCCTTTGGTCGTTCCTTCAAAACGGGCCGATTACTGGCCTGATTGCACGAGTCGGATGTGTGCAATATAAAGCGGAACTAATTTGTTGCTATGGTCGAGAGCCAGGTCTAGTAGTGTTACTCGTTGAGGATTAAGGCCTCAAAGGATCTGTGGCGATGTACGCAATGTTTGTCGAGGATACGATACCTCTCGAGAAAGAGGCATCTTCGATAGGTTGAGCTGAATGCTCAAGGAGCTGGGTGCATCTTCCGTCAATTAAGAACCAATAGATGCTGCTGATGAAAACGATTTCGACCTGTGTTTGGTTTGGCAAATCTGAGCACTCCTATGAGTACCAGATATTTTCAATAGATACCGTGTTTCGAGATGTTGGAGGGAATTTTATTCTCTGCGACCACGATGCTCTCGGAGAATGGAATCCCCTATATATCGGGCAGGCTCACGATCTATTTAACCTCTTGGGTAACGAGAATCTGAAGGAATGGATGACTCGGCAGGGAGTCACTCATATTCATGTTCACCTTGAAAGAGACAAGGACCGACGTGAGCAAGAGAAAGCTGACTTGATTGAGCGCTTTCGGCCTCGGTTGAATCGAGTAAGCCTGCACGAGCTGGGGCATGACTGAGAGTGTAATTACGCTCTATCGCTTGGAAGAACTGGCTGAGGTGCGGCTCGGATTGACGATGCGCCGCGGGCTCCTTGCAAAGCACGTTGTCGCACAGGGCCCTCACCATCTCCGCATTCGGGATCTCAGTGAATTTGGTGAGATTCAGATTCAATCCTTTGAGCCGTTGCCCATTACGTCTGCGATTGTTCGTCGTCATCTCGTCGCTCCTGGAGACATTGTTGTCGCAAACCGAGGGAATCGACTGACCTCAGCGCTGGTGCCTCAGGGGCTCGTAGCGGTTGCCAGTGGACAATTGATAGTAGTTAAAATACTTGCGGACAGAGTGGTTAAGGAGTATATAAACTGGTATATCAATCATGAGCAGACACAACATTTCCTCTTGTCAAAATGTCGTGGGAGTCAGGTGAAAACTCTCTCTGTGTCTGTTTTGAAGTCGAGGCTTAGAATTCCCGTTCCTAGTATGAGAACGCAAAAAGAGATCGTCGAACTGAATCGACTTCGCCGGAGGGAACGCGCCTTGACGAGTCGGCTTGCAGTGTTTCGCCGGCTTCACATTGAAACCACGCTTTTGAACATGGTAACGCACGAATGTGGCGAAGGAGCGAATGAGACAATTGGGGTCGGTCGAAATCTGTGACGAGCTTTGGCTGGCGAGTGATCCGTTTCTCGATCTTGAGTCCGTCTCGGAGTCGGTGAACTACGTCATGGCCATGCTTTTCTGGCGTTATGCAACGGATGTATGGCGTGATCGAACGGCTTACTGGAAACGGCGGCATGAAGGTAATCAGGCGATGGTCCAGCGTCGTTTGAGCCGTGAACGCATTCTGATACCGAAAGGTTGTACGCTCGATGCATTCAGTATCCAGCGGGCGGCTCCTGATATTGGGGAGCGGATCAATGCTGTGCTTGATCGCATTATGGCCGCGAACCGTCATAAATTGGGAGGGGTGTTTGATCGGATTGACTTTGGCAGTGAGCGGTATTTAGGAAGGAGAGAGGACCGAAATGTGCGATTGAGACGGGCCATCGAGGGGTTCTGTCAGGGAGGCTTCGATTTTCAGATTTCTGAGTTTGGAGATAGTCGCCTAATTGGAGAGGTGGTCGATCTCCTTCTTGAACGATTTTCATTCTGGAATTCCCGACACAAGCGAGCGTTTCATACTCCTGCGTCCGTGTCTCGGCTGCTCGGTAGGCTGTTGGCTCCATCACGGGGCGAGTCGATCTATGATCCGGTTTGTGGCTCGGGTTCGCTTCTCGTAGTGCTAGGCAGAGAGGTGGCGGGGCGGGATTTTGCCTTGTTCGGGCAGGAGGTGAATCCGATGACTCATTCGCTGTGCCGTTTGAACCTGCTAATGCAAGGGGGCGATGCGTTTCGGATCGAGCACGGCGATTCGCTTGTAAATCCCCAGTTCGTGAGCGGGACAGAATTGATGACGTTTGATGTGGTGGTTGGGGATCTCCCATCGTTGAACAGTTGGGACCGCGAACGGGGAGCTCGCGATCCGTATCAACGATTTCGGGCAGGGTTGCCTCCGAGGTCGAGGCCGGACTTTGCTTTCATTCTTCATATGATTCATTGTGCTCGGAAGGATGGAGGACGGGTCGGTGTTGTGGTCTCTCGCGGTATTCTTTTTCGGGGAGGTGTCGAGGGGGAGCTTCGAAAACATCTGATTGAGGAGAATCTTGTTGATGCGGTAGTGGCCGTCCCCCCGAAATTAATGGATCGCTCGAGCGCCACAGTGGTGATCTTGATCCTTAGGCGATCACGGCGCTCTGACGAGGTCACGTTTGTTGATGCTTCGGCTGAGTTCGCCGTGAAAAAGAATCGTAACGAGATCGAGGCGGTGCAGATTGATCGCATTGTTGCTGCCTATCGCCATGGAGTGATTTCCGAGGGTGTCTCAGTGAGGGTTTCTGTTCGGACGATCGCTAAGAATGGGTACTCTCTTGACCTTGAGAACTATATTTCCGCTGTCGAGGCTAGAAAGGCGATTGATCTGGAAAGTGTTCGAGATGAGATACGAGGACTTGAAGGGGAGCTTGCTGAGGTTCGAACGAGAATGAAGCACTGCCTAGAGAAACTAGGGATATGAGATCGTTGCCGGGCGTCGATGGAGCTTGTTTTAAAAGCAGTACGGATTGAATAACGATTCACTAAACTCGTTTGAAAGGTGCTATGTCCTCTGCCAGTGAGTTTGATTTGGTTCTGTCTAATCAAAGCGACACTTGGTTCCAGATCTCAGTGATACAGTTTCTTCAGAAGTTAGGCTTCGAATGGCTGCCTGAGAACGAGCTGCTGGGCGGGCGCTCGGCGAACCTTGGTGAGGTATTACTTGAAGAGACGCTTAGGGAACAGCTTGCGCAGATCAATCAATTTGAAATTGGAGCTCAGAGTCGAGCTGGCTCGAAGCGAAAGATTGATGAGGCAGTTCGCTCGATTCGATCAATTGCTTCATCCGGTAGGTGTGGGGCGAGTCAGAAGGTACTGAATTCTTTGCTTGGTCGAAGAGTTCGACCGTTCGTTAAAAATAGGAGGGCAAGAGCCGGTAGTCTGGAGTTTATTGATTGGGAAAATCCAAGTAACAATACCTTTCACGCTGCTGCTCAAGCAGAATGTCGACGAGAGAGTGATGCAGGCTCAAGGTGGGAGATCGTTTGTTTTGTAAACGGCATTCCTCTGGCTTTGATTGATTGTTCACGACAGCAGATAGCACTTGGCTTTGTTGGGAACGTTGGCTCAAAGGAAGGAGCTGAGTGGGATCGAAGCAATGGGTTTCTGCAGTTGTTGGTGGCGCTAGATCGGGATCGTGGGCGTTACACTTGTGTCTCCGACGGCTCGGATGCTTGGCAGCGCTGGACAATGAATGGGGAGGCTCCTTCTTCTCTATTGAAGCTTGTCCGCTTGCCTCCTCGGGAGGATCATCTGGAAACATTATTTAATGGGCGATTTGCGTTTGCTAGGGCGGATTTTGAGCAGCTCGTGAGGCCTGGAGCGGAGGTGTTGAATTTTGAGAGGTTCCTTTGGGAGTTTTTCTATCCAACGCATTTCTTGGCTCTCATCAGCAAGTTCATTTTTCAGAATGAGACTGTGAGGATGCGGGCTGTGGCGAGGCGGTGTGAAGTTCTTGCAGTTGGGAAGACTCTCAAACGGATAGGTCGACGGGGCAAAACCAAGAAAGAAGAGGGTGGTTTTCTTTGGTTGCCGATAGGAGAGAGGAAGGCATTGCTCTTGGGGTTTGTAGTCAATGCACTGCTTCGTGATGGCTTTCTTTCGCAGCGCCGTCGTCTCTTGCTTTGTCAGGGGGAGCGAGAGTTTAATGGAACGTCGGCCGTGTTTCGGCAGATCAGGAAAGGGGCCGATGCGTTGCGGTCCGGCTCTGCCTTCAGTGCAAGCGTGAAAGATCACTGCGTTCTTGGAGCCTCGTTGGAATTGCTGATTGCGGTACTAGAATCAGACGCTGCAATGTGTGATCGTTTTGCTGGCTGGGAATGGTTCGTGCTTATCTCGTTTTGTCCGACGAGTATGACCATTGACCAAGTCGAGGCGCTCGAGCGACTTCTTCCGAAGCAGTGTTTTCTTTTCATCTCGGACCAGGCGCCGACGAGGGCCTGGAAACGTGTGATGAGGCGGTTTGGCGGGATGATCGATTCTGACTACACTTATTCAAGCGCCGTTGCAGAGGAAGCGCTTGTCCCCTCCTATTATGAGACCCGGCTTTTAGGTGGGGATATTTCCGAGGAAAAGGGAACCGCATTTGATGCCGCTTCTGGATGGGACCGGGATCCAGAGTGTTTGAAATCCGTCGCTCTTGATGTTTCGCGGGATTGCTGCTCAGGAGCGGTGAGGGGCTTTGGGGGGAGTCTGGTGGTTGTGGCAACGAACGCGGAGGCGTTTATGTTGAAGGCCTATTTTGATGAGATTGGAGTCGTTGAGTGTTGCTTGGCTCTAGAGCCGGAAATTGAGGGAGGAGCGATTGAATGGAGCCATGCCGATAACTGGGCGCTTGAAACGCCGAAGGTAGATGCTGGGAGACGGTCAGATTTTCCGATGGAGGTGCGAATCGTAAGTAGTGAACAGATAGAAGATCTCGAGTTTTCGAGAATTCGTGTGCTTTATCTGGCGGCTCGACCTTTGGCACCCAAGCTCCTACGGCTCATTTCGGCGGTGAATCAGCCTTGTTACGGAAAGGATCGCTCGCTTGTCGTTGAGTATCTCTCTATCAAAGAATCCGCTGTGGGGATCCGGTGTTTTGTCGATACTCTGGCAAGGGTCTATGGACGGTCGTGTGTCATCGGGCTATGCCGTGATCTTCAGAAGGAAGCAATCTCCTTGCCGAGCCGGATCAAGGTAATCCGAGGGTCGATCTCTGGAAAACAGCGCGACTCCCGTAACATTTTTGCAACGAAGGATCTCACGGATTCATTCTGTCGAGCTCGCTTTCGTCAGATGTTTTTTCAATTTCATCATTGCCTCTCACTGGTTAGTGTGAGTCGGTATTGGCGGGAAGAAATCCCCGTCTCGGAAAAGGAATTCTATGCTCAGGCTCTCATCGAATTTCAGAATCTTAGAGTCGTTTTGAGGGTGCGATTTTCTGAGGCGCCGGACTGTTTGGAATTTGAACCTCAGCTCCGGCGTTTGATCGAACTAGTTGGAGCGGGCAAACCATCTTTGGAAATGCCTGAAAATCTGGACTTGATGGATCGTAGGGCATTCGAGGTGTTCTTGAGTCGAATGCCGTCCTCCAGAGCGAGGGTTGATATGATCGCCCATTGGATGTTGCGGGAACTGAGTGATCGATCTGTTGGAACACCCCATTTGTATCGGCGGGTAGAGACCCAATTGATTCCGTGGATTGAGAGGGTTCGTCGTCGTCCGCTATTGGAGGGCTCGCACATGGCTTGTTTGGCCTGGGCCTTGGGCCAGTTTCAAATCTTGAAATTTCCTGGTGCAACAAGCACTCAGAGAGGTTGGTTCGATTCAGCGTTTCTTCGGAATGTGGTGAATCGGACGCTTGGCCCGAAGTTTCAAGCGGAAGAGGAGAGAGAGGCGCTGGCGCTGAGTGAGGTTGGAAATACGTATCGGATCGATGCAGAAACACAGCCTTCCTCGAACCCTATGATAAGTCTACTGGCTGATCAACTAGGGACGATCGCCGTACAATCTCGTGATTCACGTTGGGGGGAAAACTTGGATGTTCAAAACCGTCTTCGCAATGATCTTGATGACTATCTTCTAGAGTTTCAGTTGAGAGAGCAGGTGAGATTCTCACTTGAGGAAATGGATGTTCTCATTGATGCGGCATTGAAGTCGCTTTATTAGCCGTTGGGTTTTTTTCCTCAGGAATTAGCTGGATTTGCCTCCAGACATGAACCGAAGCGGGGGTGATTCCCAATTGATAGATTGGCTTTCCGGGATTTCCATGGAATAAATCCGGCGGAGTTGAGTCTATTAGGACATATAAATGAATCGGTTTGAGAAATTGGTCGAACCTCATGAGGCGTCATTTCGTCGGGGTGCGTTCGAGATTTTGCAGCTAAATCTCGGTCGAAAGTGCAATCAAGCATGCCGGCACTGTCATGTGGATGCCGCTCCGTGGCGTACCGAAATGATGGGGAGGGAGACGGCTGATCGTATCGCCACATGGATTCGTCAACATCGCCCTAAGGTTGTTGATATCACAGGGGGAGCCCCAGAAATAAGTGAATTCTTTCGGTTCTTTGTGGAAGTCGCATGCGAATCCGGCGCTCATGTCATTGATCGTAATAATCTAACGATCATTGAGGAACCCGGGTATGAGTATTTGCCCGAGTATCTTGCCTCTCATCGCGTTGAGATCATCGCGTCGCTTCCCTGTTATTCTGCTAAGAATGTGAACCAACAGCGGGGAAATGGAGTTTTTGACAAGAGTATCCGTGCCCTACGAAAACTTAATGACAAGGGGTATGGCAGTGATCTCATTCTTAATCTGGTATACAATCCACTAGGGGCGACGCTTCCTGGCGATCAGGCTGAGCTCGAGGCCGACTACAAGCAGGCGCTTCGAAGCGAGTTTGGTATCGAGTTTAATTCCCTGTTGACGATTACCAATCAGCCGATTGCTCGATTTGCGGAAGATTTAAGAAAACAGGGCGCCTGGGATAGCTACCTCGAATTGTTGGCGAATAGTTTTAATCCCGAGACCCTTTCCAGCCTCATGTGCCGGAACACACTAAGCGTCGGCTACGAGGGTGAGCTCTTTGATTGTGATTTCAATCAGATGCTGGGGATGCGGCTTGAGAATGGGAAACCTTTGTTCCTCTGGGACGTCGATCCTGAGGGTCTAAGCGACAACAGAATACTCACTGGCGAACACTGCCTGGCCTGCACCGCTGGAGCGGGCAGCAGTTGTGGAGGGGCCTTGTCATAGTCGCTGCGGTAGAATTCCTAAATAATCGGAATAAATTTTTTTAAGTAACGTCTATTCAATAAGAGAGTCATTTGATTAGAAAGAGAACGTCATGAAACGAAGTAAGACATTGTTGGGGGCTATAGCGCTATTGGTAATTTCGATCGCCTGCTTGAGTCCGAGCATTAAGGCAGGTGAATTAAAACCTGGAACCAAGGCTCCAGCGTGGATCCTGCAATCACCTGACGGCAAGGATATTAAGTCGACGGCCTTCGATGGGAAGATTGTCGTCCTCAATTTTTGGGCTACCTGGTGCCCCCCTTGTGTGAAGGAGATTCCCGATTTTATTGAACTACAGAGTGAGTTGAAGGATAAGGGTGTTACCTTTGTCGGAGTTTCCCTGGACGCTTCCGCCTCGCCTGTGAAAAAGTATCTGAAGCGCACGAAAGTGAACTATCCGGTCGTCATGGGGAATGCTGATGTTGTCGCTGAGTTTGGCAATTTTACTGGAATTCCTCATACCTATGTGATCGACAAAGAAGGAGTCATTCGAATGAGTCATTCCGCAATGATCTCCAAACAGCAGTTGATGGCAGGAATCAAGCCGTTGCTATAGTCGGTCTCCGTTTATCCCTTCTGCAAGGCCCCGTCGAATGCTCGGCGGGGCCTTTTCTCTTCCTTTATTTTGATCGATGAACTTTGTAAGTGGTTTTCGTTGGTCAGGGGCGTAGGGTGTGGATGGTTAGAAAGTACTGAAGAAACGTAGGACCGATTGTATGGATTATCAGAAAACGATCTGGGGCATCCTTGTGCTTGGATGCCTCCTCGCTAGTTCGATAGCGATTCGCGCTGCCGACATGCACCGATTGGCGCTTAGTGGGCGCCTCTTGTCAGCGGAGGAACTTGTAGCGCTCGAGAAGGGGGTTGCGGAGGATGCGACGGATGCAGATGCTCGCGTACGACTATTGGGCTATTATTTTAGCAATCAGCGGAAATCGAGCGACTATCGGGTGGCGCGGCAGAGACATGTTCTGTGGTTCATCAAGAATGATCCTGAATCTAAGGTGCTCGGGAGTCCCTACGGCAGTCTTTCTCCACACTCTGATAGGGAAGTGTATTACTCGGCAAAGAAACACCTCGAATCGAAGATAGAAGAGGATCCGGATAATCTAACGATTTTGGACAATGCCGCAAAGTTCTTCACCTTGCCAGATCGGAAGAGAGCAATCGAGCTACTTGAGCGCGCCGAGTTGCTCGATGAGAATAATCCGCATTGGGCATCTTCATTGGGAAGGATGTACTTACTTGATGCTCGCCGGCCATCGGGAGACGGATTCTGATATCGCCAAGGACGCTTTGATGGCCTTTAAAAGGGCCTATGATCTTTCATCAGGAGCTGCAAAGGATAGATTGCTTATTTCTCTTTCGAAAGCAGCGTTCATGTCCAAGGAGTACAAGGAGGCGAAACTCTATGCGACTAGGCTCCTCGAAGGTGTTGGAGCGAGTTGGAATTCTGGGAACCAGACTCACCATGGCAATGTGATTCTCGGTTGTATCGCGTTTCATGAAGGCGATACGGAGTCCGCGAAGACGCATTTGCTACTCGCCGGAAAAACGTCTGGATCCCCACAGCTCAATTCATTCGGACCCAACATGACTCTAGCGAAACTGCTACTGGAATCGGGTCACAAGGATGTTGTGATCGAGTACTTTGATCTCTGCGCAACATTTTGGAAGGGCAAAGAGCGAAAACTGGAGGATTGGAAGGTGCTCGCTGCAGGGGGGCGGATTCCAGATTTCGGGGCGAATCTTCGCTATTAGAATTTTCCAGGAACGAGCTAAGAGAGACGATGATCTTTGATTGGCTGCATTTATGAACGGGGCGCCTGCAATGGTCGCTTTCATGAGCTGCTCTTGGCTGTTCAAGTCGAGATCCCAGGGGAAGGTGATGGAGAAGAGCAACCCGGTCGGTTGTAGAATGAGGGGCGAGCGTGGTGCCCTTGGTTACTGATTTTTTCTCAAAGCCGTTCTTGATGCTCGGTCGACTAAGGCGAAGATGCGTTCTCTTCTTTGCTGTTGATTCGTGGGCGAGTGTCCCTTGACTTTGGCAAGGGTGAGCGATAGTCGATCGGAAATTTGAAAGAAATCTCGGTAGAGACGACCGTGATTTAACGGTTTGCCGCTCCTAGAGCAGTAATCTTGAGCTTCGAGTTGTTGGCGCCGTTCGGGAAGACGAATCAGCGTTTGTGAATCTGAAAAGGCTTTGATGGATACCTCTGGGCATTCTGATATGGCCCAAAGAAAAGTCTCGATCTCTAGCTGACTTGATGAGGTGTTCTCGAAGCGTTTGACTCTTACTCGATAGCTATATTCTGATGGTTCAATATCGAGTGAGGGAGTGAGGAGGTAAGCTCCGTATCCTACTTTCGTCTGATTGTTGACACTCCCATCAGAAAACAGAAAAACCGTTTGCGCTTCGTCCGATTCTGATTGCTTGCCAGCCACTCAGAGGAAGGGTGGCTGCGAGAATTGGAAAGACAAGTTATCATTTCCAATTCTCGAGCCTGTCTCAAGCATACGATGGGGTTCGAATCTCTTGGGAGTTACGATGGATTCGACTCAAGGAATGTGACTTTGCCTGTTTTAACATCGTAGATGGCCCCCGAGATAATTACTTTTCCTTCTCGAACCAACTTTGCGATAGCTTCGCTCTTCTGAGGGATTGATTTCATCGTGAGTCGGACATTGAGTTCCGTTACTCGGTCGCTGAAGGCCTCATTCTTTGAATTGCGGTCCTCAGTTGTGGTCGTTTCGGAATCGATGGCCTGGTTGATGACCTCGGTGATCGCTCCGATATGTTCGCATCCGGTGGCTTCCTTTGGATCTTGCTTGCTGGCAGCGAGATCGATAGTGGCATTGACCGCCCCGCAACGAGTATGACCCATGACCAGCAACACTTTGGCTCCAGCGACGGCGCAGCCGTATTCGAGACTGCCGAGTTCTTTTTCTGCGGCAACGTTTCCTGCGACACGCACACTAAAGATATCTCCGATGCCGAGATCGAAAACCATCTCCGTAGCGATACGCGAGTCCATACAGGCGAGCACGATAGCCAAGGGGAATTGTGCGTCTGAAGTTGCCCCGATTTGCCGGTGCGGATTTCGCGCTACGGGCACTCCTTTGACGAATCGTTCGTTTCCTTCTCGGAGAAGATCAAGTACCATATCCGGCGATGCTTCTGCTTGAACATCTCGGGTTGTCACATCGACATACTGGATACGATCTTCGATACGGTAGCGGTCCTTGAACCCGCTGAGGCTGACTTTAATTCCGTGGGCTGGGCCAGTCTCCTTCTCGAAGGTCTTGATGAGGTCCAGAATATCAGCGTCAATGTAGTCAGTATTACTCGCGTCAACGACGACATGGCTTTTGTCTTTGAGGCTATGAAAGGAAGCCGCCAGGCTGGCTCGGTTGAGGAAACTCACTTGGTTCGCTAGCTCGATGCGGTGGATTTCGCCGCCAACGTGTTTTTCCACGATTCGATGAATGGGTTGTGAGAGGTTGCTACGAAGAATGAATCCGATGGAGACCGCGATTCCGACGCCGATACCGATGAGGAGATCCGTCACGATGATAGCGATGATGGTGACGATGAATGGGAGGAATTGATTCGCGCCCTCGCTCCACATGGTCTTGAACGTCTTGGGGCTAGCCAATTTGAAGCCGGTAACCATGAGAATGGCCGCAAGACATGAGAGAGGGATGAGATTCAGCAGCCCAGGGAAAAAGGCGACCATCAGAAGCAGGAGGAGACCATGAAAGAAGCAAGAAATGCGGGTTTCTGAGCCTGCTGTGACATTGACTGAACTTCTCACAATGACCGAGGTAACGGGAAGACCACCCAAGAGGCCTGATGTCATATTTCCAACCCCTTGGGCGACCAGTTCGCGGTTTGGGGGTGAGACTCGTTTCTTGCGATCCAGATTGTCGACTGCCTCAAGGTTGAGCAGCGTTTCGAGACTTGCGACGATCGCGATGGTAATGGCTGCGATATAGACCGTGGGACTCGAAAGAATCGCCCAGGAAGGATTCGTGAGGGAATCGAACAGGCTCTTGAATCCACTCGTCATCGGAACCTGAACGAGATGGGAGGTGCCAATGACGATCAGGCTCGTGCCGTCAGCGGTATCGGAGGAAGCGAGAGAGCGGAACAATTCCGAAAGACCGATGCCTACGACGACCACTGCGAGCGGCGCGGGGATGCCGAGCTTTTCAAGTGGCGTGCGGTTCCAGAATACGAGCATGAACACTGAAAGCAGACCGATAATGAGTGCGCCCGTGTGGATGTCGAACATCGTGGCTGCGAGTTCGGTAAAAGTGTTCTTTCCATCCATTTGATTGAATCCAAGATCGCACATCCAATCCGGATCATGTCCAAACAAGTGGGGGAATTGTTTCAAGATAAGGATGATTCCGATCGCTGCCAAGAGGCCCTTGATGACGCTCGAAGGGAAGAAGGCTGCAAGCGATCCGGCCTTGAGCAATCCGAGGATTACTTGGAGTACGCCGGCGATGACGACCGCGACCAGAAAAGCCTCAAAGCTTCCTAGAGACTCAACCTGTGCGATGACAACGGCGGTGAGCCCAGCTGCGGGTCCGCTAACACTGGTATGGGATCCGCTGAGCCAAGAGACCAGCAACCCGCCGATGATACCGGCGATGAGTCCGGAAATAGGTGGAGCACCTGAGGCGACAGCAATCCCGAGACAAAGCGGAAGAGCGACGAGGAAGACGACAACCCCTGAAGAGAGATCTCGTGGAAGTGCTTTTGTGTAGTCTTGTAGGTTCATTCTATTTGTGAAGGCAGAGTGAGTCAGTGCCGCCTTGAGTTTCTTTTAATCAAAAAAGGAGGCGTTTCTCGAATGTAAAGTTAGAAAATTCTATTCAGCATGCCAATGATTTGTTGTTGATTGGGATCTGGAGGGTGCTCAAGCGCTTATCGACTCACCGGGGCCTCCGTCCGGGGAGGTCGACGCAAGAATTTTGGAAAGAGACGTCTCACAGCTGGCAACCTAGCGTACTGCGAAAGATAGTCGAATGGAAAATATTAGTGACGAATCATAGAGTTTATCTATGCTAGATCGATGGAATGGCTCAACTACCATCATCTCCAATATTTTTGGGCGGCTGTGCGAGAAGGAGGGATTACGAAAGCGAGTATCGCGCTCAATCTAACCCAGCCGACCTTGTCCAAACAGATCCGTCTCTTGGAGGATCAATTAGGTGAGTCGCTTTTTGATCGGACAAGCCGAAAGCTGGTTTTAACGGATGCTGGGCGCCTAGCGTTCGAATACGCTGAGGAGATTTTTTCCCTCGGTCAAGAGCTTCAGCAAAACATGAAGGGGCTCGGCGGTTCTCGACCCCGGAAGCTTCGGGTCGGGGCCTCTGATTTACTCCCGAAAATGATTGCTCATCGGATCTTGGCTCCCGTCATGCATGGAGACGCTAATACGCATCTGGTTTGCGAAGAGGATTCGACGGAACGCCTCTTGGCTGAGCTCTCAATCCAGCATCTGGATTTGGTTTTGGCGGATGCTCCGATCGATGCCTCCGTGAAGATCAAAGCATACAATCACCTACTCGGTGAATGTGGGGTGACCTTTTTTGCGACGCACGGCGAAGCGAAACTACTAAAGGGGCGGTTTCCGAACAATTTGGAGGGGGCTCGGTTTCTCGCTCCGACCGACAATACCATTATTCGGCGATCGCTTGATCAGTGGTTTGGGTCAATGCGTATCCGGCCACGAATCGTCGCTGAATTCCACGATAGTGCGCTAATGAAGGTCTTTGGTCGGGCCGGCGGGGGTGTCTTTGCCGGTCCATCGGTGATCGAGAAGGAGATTTGTAAGGAGTACAACGTCAAAGCAATAGGAGCGACAGATGATATTCGGGAGGCCTTCTATGCGATAACCGTCGAACGAAAAGTGAAACACCCTGCTGTTGCCATGATAACGGAAAATGCCCGCCAGCATTTATTCAGCTAGAACTTCGGAGAACGGTAGACCTCCTTGCCGGCTAGCATAGTGAGAAGAACGCTCGTTTTGCTAATGTCTTCCCTGGGGATTGTCCGAATATCCTGATCAAGAATGATGAGATCGGCGTATTTTCCGACGCTAAGCGATCCGGTATGCGTTTCATGGTGGAGGAGTTTGGCTGCTTGGATTGTCATCAGTCGAATGGCTGTTTCGACATCGGGAATTCGATGTGAACCAGGGGCGCTTAGAGCTGTCTCGATTTTCACGAAGGGCGATAGACTATCGGCATCAAAATCGCTGCTGAGAGTGAGTTCGGCCCCACTTTCAAAGAGTGCGCTTGCCGGGAGGTAGTGATCAATACGGTCTCCCAGGTAAAAGGCTGCGTCCGAGAGGTTTTCGGCGGTCAATGAACTGGGGCTTAACTGAAAGTCAGCATAAACCCCGAGTTGTTTGAATCGTTTCACGTCAGCAGGATCTACGAGATAGACATGGGTGATGCGGTGTCGTCGATCCTGGCTCCCGTTTCTTGATTGAGCATGTTCTATGGCATCCAATGCGAGTCGTGTCCCACGGTCTCCCGTTGCGTGAAAGTGTAATTGAAAACCCGCCGCTTCAAAGCCGGCGGCATAGGCATGAAGTGTTTTGGTGTCGAAATAGGTGAAGCCTCTTGGTGAAGCGAGCGTGGGCTGTGCTTCTTTTTCGTATGGGGATAAGAGTGCGGCTGTGGTTTGTGAGATGATGCCGTCGATGTAGATCTTGACCTGGTTGAAACGGACAAGTTTGTCCGCGTCGTTCATTCTCAAGGCGGTAATAGCGTCCATTTGCGCTTCGGCATTCTTTTCCGGATACACATAGAAGGCGTTGTTGGCTCGAACTGTGAGGGTGCCTTCGTCCTCGGCGCGTCTCCAGATGTTGTGATGACCTCGAGGCCAATAGCCGCCAGCATCGCTGACGCTGGTGATGCCGTTCTTGGCGAAGGTTACTAACACCTCTAAGAAGCGTTCGTAGGCAAAGTCAAGATTCTTGATTGTCGGTGGCTGGGAGGCATCGATCAGTGTTTGGGATAGGTTTTCAAAAACGACTCCGCTTGGCTGATTTGTCTCATCGAAGTCGATCAGTCCTCCAGGCGGATTTTCTGTCTTTTGGTTGATGTCAATGGCTCTCAATGCCACGGTATTTGCCCACGCCCCGTGGCCTAGATCGTCGAGGATTACGGTGGGACGCGTTGGGATTTCATCGTCAATGAGTTCGAGCGGGGAGGGAACGCTCTCCAGAAGCGCAATCATATTGACTCCCGCTCCGATGATCCAATCTGTGGGTCCCCCAGGTTGCTCGTTTTCAAGCTCTCGAAGTGCCGCTCGATAGACGGACGTGGATCCGTATTGGGGTAAGATGGAAAGTCCCTCATTGATCCCGGCTTCGATCGCGTGGACGTGAACGTCTTGAAATCCGGGGAGAACCAGGCGTTCTGAGGCATCTATCGTCTCCGTGTCTGGTCCCAAATACTCGTCTGCTATTTCATCGCCGATGAAGAGGATGCGTCCTTCTTTGATCGCAATGATGCTTGCGCTCGGCTGCGTGGGGTCGACGGTATGGATTTTTGCGTTCTGAATAACGGTATCCGCAATCGGGTGCAGTCGGAAAAATTCTGTGTCCTGCTGTGCCGTATTGATGAGATAGGGGGAGGAGACGTCGGGAACCGCTTCCCACGAGCCAAGTTGTTCTGACTGTTGAAGGGTACTGGATTCGGGCCACGTGAGGCGCAGGATGCTTGGTTCGTTCGTTCTTTCCAGCAGGATGCTGGCTGAAAGCGCTGAGATTCCTAGAAGGAATAGGAGGAGGGAGTGCTTTGGCATCGATTTTGGGCGCTAGGCTAGTAGCGTGTAGGGTGTGGGTTCTGAATTGATTCCATTGAGCGGGTTCGAAGGCTATTAGGGGTGAGCCTTATTAGGAATGGCTTCTAGGTAAGCGCCTTCTCGGTCGTTGTAGGTGCTCTTTTATCAGCGGAGCGTGAGCGAGGCAAACTTTTGGATGATGGAGTTCGAGCCTTATACATGGAGAGGCTTTTTGTAGTGGTTGCGTTGTTACGTTTAGGATTAAAAGTATACCATTACTAGCGTAAGGTGCGTTTGTTATGGATATTCTGGACCCTTCTCTATCGGGCCTCTTGTGGGTTGTTGCGATTGGCTTAACGGTCATTGTCATTGATGTGTTCTTCGAGACGGAGATCCTCAGCGTCTCTGCCCTGATAGGAATCTCGATTTACCTGTCGCTGCTCTTTGATGTCGCTTTGAAATGGCGGGTGCTGTTTGGTTTTGTCTCCTGGTTGATTGTGATGGCTCTTTTCTATCTCGTCTGGAAACGCTTCGTGACGCCGTTGCTGCGGAAAGGAATTGTGGGAGGGATCAAAGAATCGTCGCTTTCTGCGACCGGGGCGATTGGAGAGTTTCGATTGATTGATGGAAAAGCCTTTGTTTACTGGAACGGTGATCTTTGGCCGGTGAAGAATGAACAGGAAAATGAAGCGGGAGAGCCCAGGGCGGACTGCTTTGAAGATCGAGAACCGGTAGTCATCAAGGAGATGGAAAATGGGCTAGCGACGATTCGTCCCGACGGTAGCCAATGAATGAGTTTCTAGTGAGAAGAAAACGAAAGGAAAAACAATGATTACGACAATTCCCCAAAACCACTGCCGAATTATTGAGCGTTTCGGCAAGCCTGTTCGCGTTCAATACAGTGGCCTTGCATTCAAACTTCCCATCATTGAGCACGTCCGTTCAGTGACCGATGAGTGGGGTAATGAAACGAACAAGCAAGGGATCTTTATCGAGTTATCTGAGCAGATTTCTGATACTAATCCGCGAGAATGCATCACGAAAGACAATGCCAAGGTGACGGTGGATTGCATTGTTAGTTGGCGAGTCGCGGACCCAATCAAGGCGCTCTACGAGGTTGATCATTTGCATCAATCTCTCTTGCAGTCGGCCATGAATGTTATTCGTTCGGAGATTGGCTCGCGGGATCTGGATGATGCCCTGGCAACTCGGGCGACGCTCAATGAGAAGATCGTTGCCGGTCTGTCCGATACGGTCAAAAAATGGGGCATCCAGATCCTCAGGGTCGAGATTCAAGAGCTTAAGACAGATGATCAGACGAGTGCGGCGATGCTGCAGCAGTTAGAAGCTGAGCGGCGGAGTCGGGCGCTTTCGTCAGAAGCCGAAGGACAGGCCCAAGCGACTCTCAAGAATGCCGCGGCCGATCGAGACGCTGCGGTGCAAATGGCAGAGGGAATGGCCAAAGCGTTAGAAGTGACCGGCATGGCGGAGCGCCGGTATGTAGAAACGTTGGCAGAAGTGATTGGTAAGGAGAAAGCGGCTGAAGTCCTGTTGGCTCAGAAGGTTCTTGATGGATTCGATCGGATATCGCGAAATCCTGCTGACAAGGTTTTCTTGCCGTCAAGCATGACTGGAGTTCTCGATTTGGGTTCTGGACGGTCGGCTGTGGCGCCGGCAGGGACCGCTGGCCCCGGAGCTCCGTCTGTTTCTTAGTCGAGGAGGGAGAGGGAATCTCGTGCTGAGATCATAAATCCGTTCCCTGACTAGCTTCAGGTTTAATCGATCGTTCGGGAGATCCGGACGGTCGATTTCTGCATCAATAGCCCGATAAATGTGCCGTTCTGATATTCTACCAAGCGAATCTTGTGCGGACGACTTTGTGGGTGATTGTCTTCTTGAGTTCTTGGGCTTCATCGATGGGGAGATGTCGAATCACTGGGCCGCCCCCAGTATTTGATTGTCCAGCTGTATCGATGATCAGTGAAGCAAGGTGCATACGGCGATCGATCGGGCTCTGCGTCAAGGTCATGTTTTGGATGTTCTTAATAGGGAGGAAGAGCGTTGAGCGATTAAGCCATCCAGTGCGCCAGAGCACATAGTGGTTTGTGAGGCAATACTTAGTGTTTCGGTACCATTGAAGGTTCCAGTAGTAGATGATGAAGGGAGCGGGTAGCCACGCAAGGGCTAGCCAACCCGCCCACAGTCCTGTTAGCAACATGCCGAGCAGGACGATCAAGCATCCGATTCGTGAGCGACGCATGATGGCTCGCTCCGAGACCTGGTTCCATTCCCGAGGGCCTGGATTCAAGTTTGGTTGTAGTTTCAGAACGATCTCGTTGGCTTGCTCGCGAGATGAGACGGGAACGAGTAGGTCACGCTTATTGTTTTCATCGATTTCTTTTCGGTCACCGGCCGTGTCGGCTCGAATGGCAGCAAGACCAAACCATCGCCGAAGGAATCCCTCATCGATCTTGATCGCTTGGATCCGGTTTTGGGGGAGGCTGGTGCGGCGAACGGTTAGCAAGCCGTAGATCCGGCTTGTGACCGCTTGGCTTCGAGTGAGCTGAAAGCCGTGATATCGGAGCACAAAACTGACGATGGACCCACAGGCTCCGACGATAGCGAAGAGTAATGCTTTTCCGAGGGAACCGGAGAAGAAGAAGAAATCGATGATTTGGACCACGACGCTTCCCATGGGCAAGAACGATTCGATCTTGTTGGTTTGCCGTTCAATTGCCTTTTCGATATAGCCATCATATTTGCCGGTATCCCAAGCTTGAAAATAGTTTAGGTAGAGAAAAGCGCCGAGGACGGCTCCAAGGCCGGCGACGAGGTTTGATGTTAATCCTCCGATTGCGAGTTCTCGCCATCCAAGTTGGCAGAGGATTTCTTGCTGAGGGGCTCCCCCCTCGAGACGCTCGCTGTCCTGTGCTGAATTGCTGGAATGGAACGCGGTGACCTCATGTCTCAGTTCTTCGGCGTCTGTGAGGCCGAGGACGTCGAGGATTGCTTCTTCAGTTTCTGCTCCCGCAGTGGTCAGCTTCACTGATGCGAGTCCCAACCATCGTCGGACGAGGGTTTGATGAATGTTTAGGTCTTGGATGCGTTCAAGGGGGATGCGTCTCTCTTTGCGGAACAAGATGCCAGAGTGGATGACAAGCTCCTCCTGAGTGAGTCTGAATTGAGTGGTGAGATAACGTAGGGCAAAGAAACCGCCACTTGGAATCGCGATGAACAGTCCAACAATCGATAAGGCTTTTTCAGGAGACATTACCACGCTCATAACAATGAACGGCACGAGCGATGCGCCCATCGACTCAAGGAATGGGAGCCAGAGGGTTGACCAATGAAGACGCCTCTTTGGAACATCGGCGTCACTCATGCCTGCTCGATCTTGGCCGCGATGACCAGCTCATCTCTCAATTCAATCGCCCGATCGGAATCTAGTCCTGGAATGCGATGGGAAGCGTTCCGAGTGCCTGCAGTGTGGACCTCGAGAGTACTCAAGACATAATGCCGCTCTAGAGGGCCACGATGAAGATCCACGTGCTGAAGCCGAGACAGCGGTATCGCTACGGATTTCTGCCAGACGACCCCATATCTGAGTTCTAGTGTTTGATCGTTAATCTTGTAGCTCCAATGTTCGTAAGCTCGCTTAGGAAGCCAGAAGACTCGACTCAAAAAGACGCTGAGAACGGTCAGCCAAACAAGGAGGAGTACCGGTTTGGGCGCATTTGTGTAAGCACCCAGGGCAATACCGCCCGCAGAAACGGCGATCAGCAAGATTCCTAAAGCAATCGCATTCTCTATCGTCCATACCAAAACAATTTTGGGATTGATTGGGATAGTGGATGGAGGCTGATTGACTACTTCGTCCGACTGCGAGGGAAGATCCTCTTCAGAGAGGGAGTCACTCTCGGTCTTGAGTTCATTGGTGGTTGCTTCGTCGTTACACATGGTATCTTTCAGCCGCCGGCAGTTTACTGATGGGTTCCTAGAATCCAATGAGACAATCCGAGGGACCTTGTAATAGAGTCTGTGGCTGGAAATTCTACGGATGGAGTGCCTTTTGAAACCACGGAGCGCCTTGAACACTTGTTGATAAATTTTCGGATGCTGAAAACGCCAAAGCCGCCTCTCATAGATTGAGAGGCGGCTTAAGAGTCGTGATTCTGCGATTGAAGCCGGAGGTTACTTCTTCTCTGCCAGAACTTTCTCTAGGAGTGAGTTGAGTCGGGTGACCAGTTCGCGTGGATCGTCGACGACGCCTGCAGCCATGCGGGCATTGTCGAACAGTTGAGCGGTTACCGCTTTGGCTAGATCTTCATCAGCTGTTTTGGTTGCGTGGAGACGTTTGATGACCTCGTGCCGAGGGTTGATCTCTAGATCGTATTTGGTCGGTCCAGATTCCTGATTGAGTGCTTTCATCAAGCGCCTCATGTTGGCCGTCATTGTTTTGTCCGCGTCGACGACGACTGCGGGGCTATCGACGAGTCGTTCAGAGGCTTTGACTTGATCGATGCTCTCGCCCAAGTTTTCTTTCATCCACTTACCAAGATCTTCGACCTCTTCGGCTGAGAGGGCTGATTGATCGTCGGGACTGTCGATCTTGATCTCGGCTCGCTCGGCTGCGGTTATCGTTTTCTCTTCGAATCGGGCCAGGTTCTCCATGACCATTTCGTCCCATGGATCGTAAACGAAGAGGACTTCAAACCCTTTGGACTGGAAGGCTTCGTAGTAGGGACTGCTCTCGGCGGTTTCGCGGGTTGGGGCAAAGACAAAGAAGATCTCTTTCTGCTCCTCTTTCATCCGTGCGACATATTCCGTCAGCGAGGTCTTCTGGCCTTTGTCGAGCGTGGATGTTTCGAAGCGAAGCAGTTTTCCGAGTGCGTCTCGATGGGTGAAGTCTGAAATGACACCTTCTTTGAGAAAGCGTTGATACTCATCGTAGATCTTGTTGAATTGGTCCGCGTCTTTTTTGCTCAATTCGTCCAGGTACTTCAGGAAGCGGGTAGTGATGACCTTGTTGAGCTTCTGCATCAAAGAACTGTCTTGCATCGATTCCCGAGAAATATTGAGCGGGAGATCTTCACTATCGACGACACCTTTAAGGAAGCGAAGCCAGTCAGGAAATAGTTTCTTGGCCTTTGGCTCGATGAGGACTTTGCGGCAATAAAGATTAACCTCGTTGTCACTGCGCCCCATGCCCATGTTTTCGATATTCTTGCTAGGAATGAAGAGGAGGGACTGAATGGCCAGCGGTGCGTCGGCAGAGAAATGGAGGCGCCCGAGAGGAGCCTCGTGGTCGTGACCGATGAACTCATAGAACTCCTTGTATTCTTCTTCTTTGATCTCGTTCTTACTGCGAGCCCAAATTGCCGAGACCTTGTTGGTCAATTCGCCATTGAGTTCGATTGGGAAGGGAACAAAGTTTGAATACCGCTTGATGATCGCTTCTACTTTAGCAGCTTCTGAGAATTCTTTATCGTCGTCCTTCAGTTTGACGAGAATCCGGGTGCCGCGGCTGATGTCTGGAGCATTGTCAATTTCGTAGGAACCTTGGCCGGTTGAGGTCCAAGAATGCCCGGGTTTGTCAGCTTGATAAGAGCGGGTCTGGACCTGCACTTCTTCGGCTACCATGAACGCGGAGTAGAATCCGACCCCGAATTGCCCGATCAAATTGGCATCTGGGGTTTCTTTTTGTTCCTTAAGCTGTTTGAGAAAAGCTTTCGAGCCGGAGTGGGCAATCGTTCCAAGGTTCTCAACGAGCTCCTCACGGGTCATTCCGACGCCGGTATCCGTAATTGTAATTGTTTTGGCCTGGTCATCCGTTGCGATGGAAATCTTGGGTTCGATGTCAGATTCGTGCGTCTCTTTGCCGGTGCTTTGTAGAAAACGGTATTTCTCGCAAGCATCAGCGGCGTTCGAGATGAGTTCGCGAATGAAGATCTCTTTGTCCGTGTAAAGAGAATGAATGACAATATCCAGAAGTTGCTGGATTTCAGCTTGAAATTGATGTTTTTCGGTCTCGCTCATTTCGTTTTCTAATAATGTAAATTGATTTGGTACGTCAAGAGGTCCCCTGAAGGGAAGCGTTTTCGAGTTTGTTTTTCAGG
The DNA here is from genome assembly GCA_913061285.1 of uncultured Verrucomicrobiota bacterium. GTDB lineage: Bacteria > Verrucomicrobiota > Verrucomicrobiia > Limisphaerales > AAA164-E04 > UBA2970. The sequence continues at coordinate 47,223 of CAJXVR010000011.1, forward strand.
GATTTTGGGCGTTGCTGACCAAAGTTGGCCTGTTTTGGGGCAGATTTCGAAGTTTGGATCGATTTGCTCGCATGAAATTTGCTAGGGTGAGGGACCAATTAGTGTTGTGAGAATTTTGTCTATTGTCCGAATGTTTGTGGCGTTCGTGATCGCCGTTATGGTTGACACGAATGCGGGCACCTTGATTTCCCGGGAGAGTCAGTGGCGCTACTGGCCCGGGGACGAGGCGCCTTCCGATAACGCTGAAGCTTGGGCGCAGCCGGAGTTTTCCGATGAGCATTGGCGCTCCGGAGCTTCCCCTTTTCGCTACGGTGATGGTGTGGGAGGGACTCTAATTACTGGGATGCGGAACAGTTACTCTTCATTCTTTATTCGCCAGGAGTTTTTCGTTTCTTCTCTGGATCTGATTGAAGGGCTGGCGTTGAACATGGACTATGATGACGGTTTCGCCCTTTGGATTAATGGAACACCGGTTCTCCGTGCCAATGCGCCGCAGGAGCTGAGCCTCAATGGTTTTGCGCCAGCGAACCACGAATCAGGGTCCTTCGAGACGTTCTCGCTGGACGATTCAGTGGGGCAACTCAGAGAAGGACGGAACGTCATCGCTATCCAAGGATTCAATACCAATCTCCCGAGTAGTGACTTCATGCTTCATCCTGAGCTCGTTTCCATTGGGTTAGACCTCGATCCTCCTGTTGTGTTGGAAATCGATCCGGCTCCGGGGGCTATCGAGCGGTTCAATACTGTGGTTGTGACCTTTTCCGAGCCCGTCCAGGGAGTTGATGCGGCCGATTTGGGGTTGAATGGAGTGCCTGCAACCCGAGTTCGATCGAGTGGCAACTCATATCAATTCACCTTCTCAAACCCCGAACCCGGTGAATTGACGCTTCGATGGGAACAAGACAACGGAATTCAAGACTTGGCGGCGACGCCAAATGCTTTTGATTGGCAGGCTCTAACGGAGACGCGGCAGTATTTGCTGGTCGATGAGAACGCGCCGTTCGTTTCGAGCATCTTTCCCTTACCGAATCAGCATTTGCAGGAGTTTTCCGAACTTGAGGTGCTCTTCTCCGAACCGATTGTCGGACTAGATGCCGGGGATCTGTTGGTCAACGGCGAACCAGCACTTCAGGTAAGTGGTGTTGGTGCCGGGCCCTACCGGTTTAGTTTTGCGCCAAGAAGCGAAGGTGTTCAAAATCTCCAATGGTCGCCGGACAACGGAATCGAAGACTCCGCGACAGAACCCAATGCCTTGCAAACAACACCCTGGCAATATCGGGTTGATCCTGAAATCCAATACGCCGGGGTTGTTATTTCTGAGATCATGGCCGGCAATCAGAGTGGTCTGGTTGATGAATTTCAAGATCATGTCGATTGGATTGAACTTCATAACTCCAATGATGTAGAAATCGATCTGGCTGGATGGGCTTTGACGGATGATCCCGATGATCCAGGGAAATGGATTGTGGATGATCTGAAGATTGAGGCGCACGGCTATCAGATCATTTTTGCCTCCGCGAAAGACAGTCTGAATCGGCGTGGCAGCGGGGCCCCTCATACCAACTTTCGACTCAGTCGAGCGGGTGAATTCCTAGGGCTCTATAGTCCCGAATTGCCTCGGCGTTTGGTGAGCGACTTGGGAAACCGTTACCCAGCGCAGAGAAATGATCATTCGTACGGATTGAGGCCGAGTGGAGGATATACCTATTTTGCGGTGCCGAGTCCCGGGGCAGGGAATAGCGATGCTCTGATATCAGAGATCTTGCCTAAGCCTGTCTTTAGCGCACGTCGAGGCTTCTATGATCAGCCGTTTCAAATCTCTCTGTCGTCCCCGGTAGAAGGCGCGGTAGTTCGCTACACCGTCGATCTTTCGGAGCCGAGCTTGGATAATGGGATCGAGTTTATTGACCCGATTGATGTTCGTCGACGCACTACAGTGAGAGCAGCCACCTTCAAACCGGGGTTCTTACCATCGGAAACAGTGACTCATTCCTATCTCTATCGAGTGAGCGCGTCGCGGCGCTCGTTGCCGATCATGTCATTGGTGACCAAGGATGAGAATCTCTTTGGGGCCCGCGGGATCATGGAAACGAGCCCGAGGAATACGACGGAACGGGGGCGTGAGTGGGAACGGCCTGTTTCGGTTGAGTATTTTTTACCGGATGGATCGACAGGATTCCAGATTGATTGTGGATTGCGAATTCAAGGGGGGAACTATGTTCGGCAACGTTACAACCCCAGCGGCGGCTTGCCCTTTAGTAAGTATTCTTATCGCCTCTATTTTCGAGGAGACTACGGAGAGTCAGCGTTGACCTATCCGATTATTCCACGGTCACCAGCTGACGATTACAAACAGATCGTTCTCCGGGCGGGAATGAATGATCATTCAAATCCCTTTGTGGTTGATGAACTCGTCCGGCGCTTGTCGGCTGATATGGGACAAGTATCCGCGCAGGGAACGTTGGTGAGTCTTTATGTGAATGGGATTTATAAGGGGTACTATAATCCCACGGAACGAATCGACGAGGACTTCCTTGATACCTGGCAGGGTGGCAATGGAAGATACGATATTATTGCACAATTTGGCGAAGTGCGGGCCGGGGATACGGTGGAGTGGGATCGCCTCAAGCAAACGATGGCGCGGGATTTGTCCGTCGCGGCGAACTATGAAGAAGCTTCGCAACTCCTAGAGATTGATGCCTTCATTGATTACTTACTTCTAAATATCTATGTTGGAACGCGGGATTGGCCTCACAATAATTGGCGGGCGGCTCGTGAGCGGACTGAAGGTGCCCGGTGGCGCTTCTACGTTTGGGATGCCGAGTGGTCCTTTTTCAATCAAGGTGGATCTGTTGGTCACAATACACTGACTTCAGAGCTTGCCGTTAATCAGGACATCGCCCGCTTCTATCAGGCTCTTTCGAAGAACAATAACTTTCGGACTCGATTTGCTGACCGTGTACATCGTCATTTTTTTGGTCAAGGGGCGCTGACGGATGAGAATGTGATGAATCGTTTCCAAGAACTGAGAGGTGCGATGTCGTCGGTTCTGAGAAACATGGCTAATAACATAGCGACCACATGGATTCCCCGCCGGCGTGAGATTGTCTTTGACCATCTGGCTGCTGAAGGGCTCTTCTTGGAAGACAATATCCCGAGTTTTTCTCATGAGCCAGGGAGTGTTCGGGTGCCAGCGGTCAGTATGACGACGGGTGAAGGGAGTATATACTACACGCTTGATGGGAGTGATCCCTTCGTTCCAGAGACATCGTCGGGAGAGGTCTTGGCTTTAGTTCAAGAGAGGACAACGAAACAGGTGCTTGTCCCGGTGGACTCTAGCGTGAGTTCCAATTGGAGAAGGGCTGATCGAGGATTTGATGCGTCTGAGTGGAAGAGCGGTCGCGGGGGAGTCGGATATGACGAAGCGCAAACCTATCGTTCTCACATTCGTATCGATGTCACCGAAGAGATGAACGATGAGAATACTTCAGTCTACGTCCGTATTCCATTCAACGTGAGCTTGGAAGATCTTGCTGGATTCAACTTGCTCAATCTGCGTGTCAAGTATGATGACGGGTTTGTTGCTTACCTCAATGGGATTCTGTCTCTTATACACATCTGACGCTGCCGACGAGCGATCTAGTGTAGA
>CAJXVR010000012.1 GCA_913061285.1 uncultured Verrucomicrobiota bacterium
TGATGAAGAAGCGATCGATTCGAACTTCGCTGCGGTCGACGCGAGATGGGCAGCAATTGATTCGCTTTGCCCCTCATTTTTACAACACTGAGGACGAATTGGATCGGGCCATTGCTTGTCTCTGAGTGTTTCGGTGGCGAGAATCGTCGTTGAAATGTAAGAGAAGCTTGTCGTTTCAGCCTCCGACCGAGTATATCAAACGGAGTTTTAATGGAAGGCGCACAAGTCAGTTTGAAAAAGGAGCTTCTCGAGCGGGCCAAGAGTCTAGGATTCTCGGATCGTCAGATTGCTGAGCTAACCGGAATCGGCGAAACCGACATTTGGAATCACCGGAAATCAATAGGCTTGGTTCCGAGCTACCGTCTCGTCGACACCTGTGCTGCGGAGTTTGAGGCCTATACGCCTTATTATTATTCATCTTTTGACCGGGGTGACGATGAGGGGAGCCCTACTGAGGCAAAAAAGGTGATGATTCTCGGCGGCGGGCCAAACCGAATTGGGCAGGGAATCGAATTCGACTATTGCTGCGTGCATGCATCGTTTGCTCTGAAAGAAGACGGTTTTGAGACATTGATGGTCAATTCGAATCCTGAGACGGTTTCGACGGACTATGATACGAGTGATAAACTTTATTTTGAACCGCTGACGCTAGAGGATGTTCTTCATATTTATGAGCGAGAGAAGTGTTGGGGGGCAATTGTTCAATTTGGAGGACAGACTCCACTCAATCTAGCCATTGGGCTTGAAGAACATGGGGTCAACATCATTGGCACATCTCCGAGGAGCATTGAGATGGCCGAGGATCGGGAGCTGTTTGCGGCGATGTTACGGGAGCTCAATATCCCGCAGCCCGAGAACGGGATTGCAACCAACGGTAGCGAGGCGCTTGCGGCAGCTCAGAAACTGGGATATCCCGTTTTGGTAAGACCTTCATTCGTTCTTGGTGGCAGGGCGATGCAGATCGTCTATTCGGACGCAGAATTGGAGCGGTACATGCAAAATGCTGTCGAGGCTTCACCTGAACGTCCTGTTTTGGTGGATAAATTTCTCGAGAATGCCGTTGAGGTAGACGTTGACTGCATTTCTGATGTTGGACTGTTTGATGATCCGGCCCAAGGGAAGGTCGTTGTCGGAGGGATGCTCGAGCATATTGAGTTCGCAGGAGTGCACTCTGGAGATGCTGCGATGGTGCTTCCGCCGCCCAATCTCTCCCCATCGGTGACCGACACGATTCGTCAGTACAGCGACGCGATGGCTAGGAAATTGGGGATTGTAGGCCTTATGAACGTGCAGTATGCCGTTAAGGATGAGGTTGTCTACGTGTTGGAGGTCAATCCTCGGGCATCCCGGACCGTGCCTTTTGTGAGCAAAGCAATCGGTGCCCCATTGGCGAAATTAGCAGCGCGAATTATGGGTGGGAAGAAATTGTCTGAATTGGGCTTTACCGAAGAAGTTATCCCCAGTTTTTGGACGGTGAAAGAATCGGTGTTTCCTTTCAATCGCTTCCATGGGCAAGACATCTTGTTGTCACCTGAGATGAAGTCGACCGGTGAGGTCATGGGGATTGATAAAGATTTGGGAGTGGCATTCGGCAAGTCGCAAATGGCTGCGGGAGCCTCGTTACCAATGGAGGGGAGCGTCTTTATCAGTGTGAATGACATGGATAAGGCCGATGTCGCAAGTTTGGCTCGCGATTTTGAGAGGCTTGGGTTTGAAATCGTTTCAACGGCGGGTACGGCGCGTGTTCTGAGGGAGAGCGGGCTCAATGTCCGTGAAATCTTCAAAGTTTCCGAAGGGCGCCCCAATCCTCTGGATCTCTTGTTAAACAAGGAAATTCAACTTGTCATCAACACGCCCTCAGGGCAAACGCCTCGGAGTGACGAAGTCAAGATCCGGACCTCGTCGGTCTATTCGGGAGTCCCCATTATTACTACGTTGGGATGTGCCAAGGCTGCGGTCTCAGCGATTGCGACGCTGAAGGAAAAGGGTTTCGACGTTTCTGCGCTCCAAGACTTTCATCAGGCCTTGGGCGGCAAGGGCTGATCCGGTTGTCTCGCGTTTAGGGCGGAGGCCGTTTTTGATCGAATATCAGGGGGATTCGTTTCCTATCTATGATTCAAAGTGGGGCCATTCTTGGCTCAAAACGGCATGGAAGCCGTCAATGACAGGCTTGCAGTCGTGCTTCCTGCGCTTTGAGATCAAACCCATCCTGTTAATCCCTTGACCAGATCAATCTGGCCGACCTATTTTCGTTTGTTTCAGGTTGTATTGATGCTGACCCAACTCAAAGGCTTGTTCTCAAATGATATTGGGATCGATCTCGGCACGGCGAACTCTTTAGTGTTCGTGCGGGATCAGGGAATTGTGTTACGTGAGCCTTCGGTAGTGGCGATTCAGGCAGGGACGACCAACGTTCTTGCTGTGGGGGATGAGGCCAAGAAGATGTTAGGGCGAACCCCGAGTAATATTGTAGCCATCCGCCCTATGAAAGATGGGGTTATTGCTGATTTCGAAATCACGGAATCAATGCTGCGGCATTTCATTCAAAAGGTTCATTTTCGAAAACTGATTGCGCCGAGAGTTGTGGTAGCAGTGCCATCCGGAATTACTGAGGTAGAAAAGCGTGCGGTGAAGGATTCCGCGACGCACGCCGGGGCACGAGAAGTTTACCTGATCGAACAGCCGATGGCATCGGCGATTGGAGTTGGGCTGCCGGTTCACGAACCGGCTGGAAACATGATTGTAGATATTGGTGGTGGGACCTGTGAGATCGCTATCATCTCCTTAGCTGGCATTGTATTCGCCCGGAGTCTTCGGGTAGGAGGAGATGAGTTTGATGAAACGATCGTAGCCCACATGAAGCGAGCCTATAACTTAATGATAGGTGAGCGCACTGCGGAAGAAATTAAAATCCGTATAGGTTCAGCATTCCCGTTAGATGAAGAATTGACGATGGACGTCAAAGGTCGCGATTTGAGCTCAGGCTTACCTAAAACGCTCGCGATTTGTTCTGAAGAAGTGAGGGAAGCGTTGAAAGAGCCGTTAACGAGTATTTTGGAGTCCATTCGGATAACGCTGGAGCGTTGTCCTCCGGAACTGGCCTCTGATCTAGTTGACCGAGGAATAGTGATTGCGGGAGGCGGGGCTTTGCTTCGCGGGATTGATCGAATGGTGGCTGATGAAACTGGCCTACCTGTCCACGTGGGCGATGATCCCTTAACCGCTGTGGCTGAAGGGACGGGGCGAGTTCTTCAAGAACTCCAATTCCTGAAGCGTGTTGCTTCTTCAAGCAGAACCTAATCGTGCGTTCACTCCGATCTAAATCGGGGTAGAATGTTACGTCGACCTAGAGTTGTATTAATATTGGCGGTGTTGGCCGTGGGACTTTTAATGGTCCTTCTCCCTTCACGCTTGAACGACCAACTGAAGAAATCAGTCGGTTGGTTCTATCTGCCCATGATTGGCGCTGCTAACGGCGTCGAGGCAGTGGGGCATCAGCTCCGGGCTTATGTTACGCCTCGCTCTTCGTTGCTTTCCGAAATCGATCGCCTTCGCCAAGACAATCATCGTCTCAGAGTGCGGGATTTTCAAGCGCTTGAGGTCTTTCGTGAGAATCGTCGATTGCGCCAGATGGTCCAGTGGAAAGGCGCTCAGCCCTGGGACTTGAGGCTCGCAAAGGTAATCATCGATGATCCTGCGAACTGGTGGCGCAGCGTGTCGCTCGATATCGGATCTGATGATGGAATCAAGGTTGATGACCCAGTCTTAAGTGTACAGGGGTTGGTCGGAAAGGTGATCAGTGTGAGCGGTGGCCGATCGAAAGTGGCTCTGCTGGGCGATCCCAGTTGCCGCGTGGCGGCTGTCTTGGGAAATTCGGGCCACGGTGGAATTGTTACGCCGTCCGGTCAAGGAGCGATCAATCGGCGAATTGTCGAACTCAAGCATTTGCCGAGTGAAGCAGATCTAGCCCCAGGCGCAGAGGTGCTTACCAGTGGTGCGGGCGGTGTCTTTCCTAGTGGTATTCCTATCGGAAGACTCATTGACAGCCAATCTTATGACTTTGGGCTCTACTCCGGAGCGCGTATCCGACTCCGAGCTGACCTTGATCGGCTTGATTATGTTTGGGTTATTGCTCGCTCTGAGAGCCATGAGGAGGTGCTCGAGTGAATCGCATCACCTTAATTCTGTTGGTGGGTGTGGCTGCGCTCCTCGCTTTCGTTGAAGGACGGGGATTGCTACGTGAAGGTATCTTTGGCACACGGATTGATGTGTTGCCAATTTTGGTGACCTACGCGGCCTTTCGAAGCGACTTGTTCGCAGCGGTTGGGCTCGCGTGCTTTTCAGGGTTGCTCTTTGATGCGCTTTCGCTGAACCCCTTGGGGGTGAGCCTTATTTCGTTAACGCTTGTTAGTTTGTTCCTGTCGCAACTCCGTGGCCTTGTTCTTCGTGATCAGGCCTTGGCGCAGATGGCTCTTGGCGCCGTCGTCGCGACCATGAACCCATTGATTAGCCTCGGCTTGCTCTGGTTCTTGGGGCTTAGTCCGGTGGTAGGTTGGGGAACAGTATTCCAAATAGCTGTAATGGGAGCGAGTGGTGCGGTCCTGGCTCCGTTCTTCTTCTTGCTCTTCGATTGGTTAGAAGAGGCTCTAACCTACGAAGAAGAACCTTTCTCTCGTTTCCGTTCGGAGGTTGAAATCAAGCGGGGGAGAGGCTGAAAATGTACTCGATCAATCCTCTCAAAGCCTCTGACTACCGCTCTCTCTGGATTGCTGTCTTTGTCGGGATTGGATTCGTCTTGTTGATTGGTAAGCTTTGGTACGTTCAGGTGATTTCGTTTGAAGAGTACGAAGGCTATCGCGAAATACAATCGTATCGGATAATGAGAGAGCCTGCGATACGAGGAAAGATCCTTGACCGGAATGGTATCCCTCTAGCGGATAATCGACCGAACTACAGCATTGTCCTCTATCTCGAAGAACTTCGTCCCCTATTTCAATCGACCTTTAAGACGGCACGAGCGAAGCATGGGACGCTTTCCATCTCTGATCGAAATCGTCTCGGTGCCTTGAATCGTTACTCCGTCGTTAGCAATATATGGGTTCAAGTGACATCGTTGGTTGGGCGTCCGATGAAGCTGCATCGACGTAACTTTGAGCGCCACTATGATAATGATCGTTATGTACCGCTGACGATCAGCGAGAATCTTACTCGGGATCAGGTCGCTCGATTTGTTGAAAAAGGAGCTCATATTCCTGGAGTCGATCTTGAGTTGGAGTCGCTCCGATATTACCCCAACGGAACGATGGCCTCTCACCTTCTCGGTTATGCGAGGAAAACGGATCCAAAGAAGAAAGAAGGAGGACGGAAGTTTAATTATTCTCGCCAAGACTATGTGGGGAAAAAAGGTGTCGAGGCGATCTATGATGACGTTCTTCGAGGCGTTGCCGGCGAGAAGGCTGTTTTGATCAATAACATGATGTTTCGACAGCGTGAGGATGTTTGGGATGTCGCGAAACCTGGAAATAATCTTTATCTAACGCTCGATCTTCGGATCCAAAGAATTGCTGAATCGGCTTTGGCTGGATCGGGCCCTAATACGATGGGGGCAGTGGTAGTAATGGACGTGCGGAACGGAGACGTTCTCGCTCTGGCCTCGTCGCCGACTTATGATCCGAATGAGTTTGTTCGTATATTGTCAAAAAACCGTTGGGAAGAGCTGAATTTAGAACCCAATTTGCCTCTATTGAATCGGGCCACTTACGGTATTTATGCGCCGGGTTCCATTTTTAAGCTCGTCGTTGGGATGGCACTGCTTGAAGAAGGCGGGGTGGACCCAGATGAACTTTATACAAGTCTTGGTTACTTCTTGCTTGGGGGGCGTTATATCGATGATACGGCTGCACCAGGTGATTATGATTTTCGACGTGCTTTGGCGAAATCGAGTAATTCCTACTTCATTAACTATGGGATTGAGATGGGGATTGATCCCTTGATTGATTGGGGTGAGCGGTTCTTTCTTGGGCAGAAGACAGGCTTGTTACCGGGACAGGAACTGCCGGGCATGTATCCAAGCCGGGCGGATGTCAGAAAAGGATGGCATAAAGGTGAAACCGCGAATTTATGCATTGGTCAAGGTGCGATTGCGGTCACGCCTTTGCAAATGGCAGTGATGGTGAGTGCGGTTGCCAATGGGGGAACGGTTTTTGAGCCCCGAATCGCAGCGCGTATTGAGCCGCAAGCTTCTTTGGCCAATAACGAGGCAAGGGTATTTCCAGAGGGCGTCGCTCGGGGAAATATTGGAGTTTCAGAGCGGGTGTTGAAAATCGTTCATGAAGGGATGTTGATGGATGTTGAGTGGGATGAGGGGACCGGGGTTGACGCGCGCGTCGCGGGCTTGAGCATCGGCGGGAAAACCGGATCAGCCGAGACTGATAAGCGTATCGATGGTCGTAAGATTAAGGATACCTGGTTTGCCTCCTTTGCCCCTGTTGAAGATCCTCGGTACGCGGTGGTGGTTCTGGTGGTCGACGGAATTTCGGGAGGGACGAGCTGTGCTCCCGTAGCGCAACAGATCTATGAAGTACTGCAGGATCTCCCCGAGTCCTTGGAGGTGAGTCATCAAGGTCCTTCCTTGGCAAACGTAAGGTATTCAAATGACTCCTTCTAACCATTCCTATCCACGACTCGAATGGGGAATGCTGTTTGCCGCCCTTGGCCTGCTGCTGCTGGGTGCTGCTTTTATTTACAGTGCTACTTCTGGGCGCCTGGTGGGCAGCCCGGGAGAATGGTACGAGGAACGCTTCGTTCGGCAGCTGTTTGCAGCCTTGCTTGGTGTGGGCCTGGCGGGAGCTGTTTGCCTTGTCGATTATCAAATCATCGCCCGGTGGGCGATGATTTTCTATTGGCTCGCGGTGGGCATGTTATTACTGGTGTTTGTGTTTGAGCCGGTCGCGGGAGTGCATCGGTGGATCCCTCTGGGGTTCTTTAATTTTCAGCCTTCCGAATTGGCAAAGATCGCTGTGATTTGCGTGCTGGGAAATTATCTCAGTCGGCCTGTTGATGAATTGAGATTTCCTATTGTGTTTGTGAAGGCTCTGGGAATGATCCTATTGCCGTTTTCTTTGGTGCTAATTGAACCAGACCTGGGCTCTGCGATCGTTCTCTTGCCTATCGGTTTTGCAATGATGTTTGTCGCCGGAATCCCCGGTCACTTGCTCTTACGGGTGATAGCCTGTGGCAGTCTCGTCGTTGGGCTTGCTTTGGCAGATGTGCTTTTCGCGCCTAAGAAGTTTCAGCTGATTGAACTCGAAGAATATCAGAAGAATCGCCTGAGAGTCTATTTTGGGCTCTCGTTTGCACCTCCAAACGCTACGCCCCAGGAGAAGAAAGAGGCAGCACGGGAGCAAAGAAAATTTTCTTATAACATTGATCAAGCCCTTATCTCGGTTGGCTCAGGTGGGCTGGCGGGCAAGGGGTGGTGTCAGGGAACCCAAAACGCACTTGGCTATCTGCCTCGTGGTGTTGCTCACAACGACTTCATCTTCTCTGTGATTGCCGAGGAGAAGGGATTTCTTGGAAGCATGACGGTTCTAGGCCTTTACGGGCTCCTGATTTTCAGCGGATTGCGAGTGGCGAGTGCCGCGCGAGATCGATTAGGAAAAACATTGGCTATCGGAGTGGTGACGCTCTGGTTTAGTCACGTGTTCATCAACATCGGCATGAATATCGGATTAGTGCCTGTGACAGGCTTACCCTTGCCGCTTCTCAGTGACGGCGGCTCGTCGGTGATTTGCTTTCTCCTGTCTGTTGGCTTGTTAGAAAACATCTATCTTTATCGAAGAAGCTATTAAGCAGTTTTATTTAGTATGAGCGATCGAAAAACTTCACCCAGGCGCCGAGGCGGAATGCGATTTCGTCCGAATGGTGGCTTGAATAAGCAGCGGAATCGGAAGCCTGACAAGGCTGCCGCCAATGCCCGAGCTGTGGCTATCGGGACCAAGGAACAAGAAGAAGAACACGTCTTTGATCAGAGCAAGCACGCTCGGGAAATTCAGCGTGCTGAGAACGTCGCTGCCGGGGTGCCTCCTGAAACGACGGACGCCGATCCTAAAGAGGGCAACGAGCGCAAGGGGAAACGGAACGAGGCTCGTGGGCAACGACGTGGTCGTCGTGGAAAACAGGAGAAAGAGCAGGCGTCTTATGAACCGGTGCCAGTTCCAGATCAAAAGCCGAAAGGGATCGTCAATTCTCTGCGGGAAGCCGCAGACACGGTCATCACCAAGGTGAAGCGAATGATTCGCCCGATCCAGCCGTCGCACAAAGAGTTGGTGATTAATTCCGAAGCACTTGAGACTCGAGTTGCCATTTTGGACGAGGGGCGTTTGGAAGACTTCAACGTCGAGCGAACCAGTGACGACCGTCAAGTCGGTAGTATCTACAAAGGCAAGGTTAAGAACCTTGAGGACGGTTTGAAGGCCGCATTTGTTGATATTGGATTCGATAAAAACGCGTTTCTTCATTACTGGGATATCGTTCCCAATAGTTTCGATAGTGGTATTGAGGTCGTCGAACGTAGTTCTAAGAAACGGCAGAAGCCGAAGATTACTCACAAGGATATTCCTCGCTTGTATCCAGCGGGGTCGGAGATCGTGATTCAGGTTACGAAAGGTCCTATCGGGACAAAGGGGCCCCGTGTGACCACAAACCTAGCGATACCCGGTCGTTATTTGGTATTGCTCCCGACCTCTGATCAAAGTGGTGTTTCTCGAAAAATTGAGTCACAGGAAGAGCGTCAACGGCTGAAGCAGATTGTTCGAAAGCTTACGCTTCCTGAGGGAATGGGGGTCATCATTCGAACCGCAGGGCAGGGACAGAAAGCCCGCTATTTTGTCCGTGATTTGGCAATCTTGTTGGAGGAATGGGAGCGGATTCGTGAGACGATCAACTCCAAGCCTGCGCCTCGATGTGTCTATCAGGAACCTGATATTGTCGAACGGACGGTCCGAGACTTCCTGACGGAGGATACCGAACGAATCGTTGTTGATACTGCGGCTGAGTACGAACGGATCCGGAGCAAGATCTCGCGGATCTCAGAGCGTTCTGCTCGGAAGGTAAAGTTTTACCAAGAGTCGCAGCCGATTTTCGATCGATTTGGGGTTTCTCGCCAGATTGAGAGTGCATTCTCTCGGCAGGTGCATTTAAAGAGTGGTGGGTATATCGTCATTGATGAAACCGAGGCGCTAGTTGCCATTGATGTGAATACTGGTCGTCACAAGAGTTCTGGGCGCGATGCCGACTCGACGATCTACAAAGTGAACCTTGAGGCAGCTGAAGAGATTTGCCGTCAGCTAAGACTGAGAAATATGGGTGGTCTGATTATTCTAGATTTCATCGATATGAAATCTCGGAAGGATCAGCAGAACATCTATTCAAAGGTGAAGGAGTGCATGCGGAAGGATAAAGCCAAGACACACGTGCTTCCGATTTCCCAGTTGGGGCTGATGGAAATGACTCGTCAGCGACATTCTGAAAGCGTGAAAGCAACGGCCTATGATGACTGTCCGTATTGTTGCGGCAAGGGGCACGTTAAGAGCCCTCTGACGATGAGTGTTGAAGTGCAGCGAAAACTCAGTGAGATTCTGAAGAAACGCGAGCGTGATGAGTCCGATTATCAACTTATGGTCGTCGTCAGTCCGTCAATATTCAAACGCCTGAAGCACGAGGACGAGGAATTTATTATCAGTCTCGAGAAACGTTATTTTGGAAAACTATCATTCCGATCAGACTCTGATTTTCATGCTGAGGAGTTCAAGATTATTGATATGAAGTCAAACAAGGAGCTGGCAAGCCAGAGCCAGAGCTAAGTCCCTTAAAGACTAAAACTTGTAACGCTCCTGCCTTTATAGGTAGGAGCGTTTTTTTGCGTTGCGAGATCTGATTCTCGTCCCCTAGATCAGCAAGAACGAACTAGCCCCGATGGCTCCGTGCAGGATCCAAAGAATGAGTACAGCGATCTTTGGGCTGAAACCTCGTTTGACCAGTTGATGAGAGAGGTGGTTGGTGTCTCCAATGTAGATCGGTTTACGATGCCAGATTCGGTAGGACACAACCCAAGTAAGATCGACTAAGACCATCCCGAGAACGAGGAGTGGAGAGGCCACTCCGATCTTATTCGGCTGCATGTCGTGATGGAAGTGGGGAAGGATGGCGAGTGCAGCGATAAGAAAACCAACGAGATGACTTCCGGAGTCGCCGAGAAATGTTTGTGCCTTGGGGTAGTTAAATGGAATGAATCCGATGAGGGCTCCGGCGACCAGAAATCCGAGGGAGGCAACCAGGTAGTGCCCTGGGAGAACCGAGTGAATCGCGAAGATGACTGCGCTAATAGCGCCGAGGCCAGAGCAAAGTCCGTTCATGTTGTCGTTGAAGTTGAATGCGTTCACCAGGGTAAGGAACCAGAGAAACGTGATGACGTAGCTGAATGTAGGGTTTGGGATGAAGAGCGTGATTCTCGTGCCGGTTCCGGCGACAATCGCTACGATTAAGAGTTGAGCGAAGAATTTCTTTCCCGCTGATAATGCCCCTCGGTCGTCGATGAGCCCCAATATGAGCATTCCAAGGGCTCCCAGGATTAGCCCGATGAGTTGAGTGGTTCGTGCGCTAAAGCCGTAGGTCGTGATGGCGCTAAGTGGGGCGCTGAGAAGAGGCGAATAAGCGAGGCCTGAGGCGAGTATGAGAGGAAGGAGGAGTCCTGTTGCAACGGTGAGTCCGCCGGCTAATGGAATCGGGGTCGAGTGAATCTTGCGTGGTCCCGGTTTGTCGATGAGTCCAATACGCAGAGAGAGCTTGATCCACAGTCGAGCTGCGGTGGCGCTCGTTGCGAATGCTGCGATGAAGACAAGCGGGTAAACCCAATTAGGAAAAGCTGTATCCACGATTCGTTTTATTGTGATTTCGCGGGGCTTGAGATTCTCCTGGCGATAAACTGTCGAAGTTTGGATATCTTGCTCGCTTGCATCAGCTTGAGTCCTGCGCTCGGATCGGCAGCGACGACTGGTTCGACTCCATACCAGAGCATGAGAGGGATATTGGGGTCGGTATCGTCGGCTGCAACAGTGACAAGTTGGTTGGCGAGTCCAAGCCGGTCTTCATAGGAGAGAGATTGAAGTGCTGCGGCCAATGCGAGGCGGACGAGAGGCGACGGTTCTGTTTTTGCGACGGTTGTTAACTCATTGATGAACGTTTGATCTGGGACGGGCGTATCCATTTCGAGGCGAATGGCCCAGTGTCGGACGTGTTCGTTGTCGTGTTGAAGGAGTTCGATTCGCTGTGTGCTATTGAGAGCGTTCATTGCAGAGAGCGCCCAGATCGCGCGGAGCTTCTTTGGGATACTTGGGTGTGTCGCTAGTTCATGGCGTAGGAATGCTATGGCGTCGGAGCTAATTGCTCGGGTTGTTGCTCGTTCTTGAAGTAGGCGGCGGCTGTGTCTTACATACCATTCGTTGGGGTGCAGTTGATTCTGGGCCAAGGAGAGGTCCGAAGCGGTTTTGAGATCAAAGGGCGCTTGCTTGATTGGTGTGCCATGGATGATCTTGTACATTCGTCCACTCGAGCGAAATGATCCATCGTGATCGTGACATTCCCCCAGGTCGTTCCAGTCTGTGACGAAGACGCCCCCGTCAGGTCCATACTTGATTGAAATTCCTCGGAACCAAGGATCATTTGCTTTGAGAAAAGGGCCGTTGCATCGAGCCGTATACCCGGAGCCGTTTCGATGAAGGGTATCGGTTAGCATTCGATTGCCGTGGATGTTGTTCATGAAAAACGTGCCGCGGTACTGTGCTGGCCAGTTGTCTCCCAAGTAGATCATGCCGCCGGAATGTGAGTGCCCGCCGCCGAGTTGATCGTGCTCCTCTCCTCCTCTCGCGTTCTGCCATTTTGCTCCTGTCCAATGGAAGTGATCGGAACAAGCATTGATAAGGTCGTAAGTATGAGGATTGAAATCGCTGCCAAACATTCGTTTGTAATGAGCCCCGGGAATGAGATGCCAGAGGTGACCGATGACGTTGTTTGAGAAGAAGGCCTGGCCATGATCGTCGAAATCGAGTCCCCAAGGATTGGTGGTTCCATGGGCCAGGACCTCGAATCGTTTCTCTGTCGGATGATAGCGCCAGATACCGCAATTGAGCCTTATGCGATCCTCGGCTGGGGTTCCGGGTGTGCCCACGTGGGAATTGGCGAGAATGCCGTGCCTGCCCCAGAGCCAGCCGTCGGGTCCCCACGCGAGCCCATTCACGAAATTGTGTCTGGCATCAAGAGTGAATCCGTCGAGAACGATCTCTGGAGGGCCATCGGGAATATCGTTGTGATCGCGGTCGGGGATAAAGAGGAGATTCGGAGGGGCCGTGAGCCATACGCCGTCGAATCCCCATTGAATGCCGGTAAGGCGGTTTCCTCTATCCCAAAAAACTTGTCTTTCATCGTGCCGGCCGTCGTTGTCGCGATCTGATAGTATGACGATCCGATCTGTGTTGCCGAATTTGAACTCAGGATACGAAAAACATTCGACGGCCCAAACCCGTCCGCGGTCATCGAAATCGAATGCGATGGGTTGGTGAAGCTGAGGTTCTGCTGCGAATAGGGAGATGGAAAACCCTTCAGGAACCGTGATTTTCTTGAGAGCTTCCTCTGGTGGGAGGGGGGAGGCGTGGTCAGATTGAGTGTCAAGCACTCCAATGGGGAGTCCTGTGGAGGCTCCGATGAGATCGGATGCCAGCAGGCCGCAGAGTGACAAGACCAAAGGAGCTTTCATGCCTCGATGTTAGCTTCGGAGGTGTTGAGATATCAAGAGGTTGTGACTGGAACCGTTTTTGCGGACTAGACAAGTTGTCTCCTGAAAGTGCCAGCGTTCGATGGGGGCGGCTATGAGGACAGCGAGAGTGAATTCCACGGAATTTCTTCCATCCACACGTAACCGGGGGGGCTTCGTTCTTGTCTTCATCCTATATTGGTGCCTGAATAGGAATCATTAGGACATGGCGGACGGAGCTATAGATATGGAATCCTTGGTCAAGAGCGTGTTGCGTGGCGATGAAGCGGCTGCAGCCACCCTGATGGAGAATCTATATCCCTTGGTTCTGAAGCTTGTTCGCTCCTATCGGTCACGCCGAGTGCAGGAAGAGGATCTCACTCAGATGGTTTTCCTCAAGATATTCACGCGCTTGGAGACCTATTCCGGAAAAGTGCCGTTGGAGCACTGGGTTTCTAGAGTGGCTGTGAATACCTGTCTCAACCAACTCAAGGCGGAGAAAGTTCGGCCCGAATTGCGATGGGCTGACATGAGTGAAGAGGAGTCTCATGTGATTGAGACGCTCCATCGGACTCAAGCGGAGCTTCATCCCTCGAAGAACTTAGCCGCTCGCGAAGTCGTTGAACTCTTGTTGGAACAGCTGAAGCCGAAAGATCGTCTGTTGATTCAACTCCTTCATTTGGAAGAGAAAACGATCAAAGAGGTGCAAGAGATCACGGGGTGGAGTGAGCCAGTGATAAAAGTGCGCGCCTTCCGAGCAAGGCAGAAGTTGAAGAAACTCTGGCGCAAGATTGAATTTGAAGAGAAGCATGAAACATATCGATCACCAGTTGCAACGCCTATTGAAGGCGGCCTCGCAAGCGTCTGATTCGAGCGCTTCCCTTCCTGTCTCAATGGAGAGACAGGTTCTAGCGCAGTGGAAACGGCAGCGCCGAGGCTTGGGTGAAATGGCAATCCAGCGGGTCCTTTCTTGGGCGATGGTCTGTGCCTGCCTTCTCCTGACGATGTGTTTTGCTTGGACTCAGTATGTTGAGGCACGTCAAACCTCGGAAGCCCTCACCTTGGTGAACTCATCGATCCAACTCTCATTCTTACCATGAAGAACTGGTTGTACGTCAAAGCCGCAGTGGCCTTTTTGGTTGTTTTCAGCGCGGGCGCGATCTCAGGTTCCATGGTGACGAAACGATCAAGCGAAGCGGCGCAACGGCAGCCGCCATGTACCAAGAGTCTTTCTCAACGGATGACTGCCTATCTCGTGCGAGAGTTGCAGCTGACGGATCGTCAGATTAAAGACATTCAGCCTTTTGTGAACAGTGCCTGCGATCAGATGGGAGTGATTCACAAGGATGCTCTTGGGGCCGCTTCCGCAGCAATTGAAGATTGCCACCTGTCCATCATGCCTTTCTTGACGACAAGTCAAGCTGCCAAGCTCAACCTGTGTGAGACCGAACGCCAACGGTTCCTGGCTCTTGAGTGTGGTTATGAGATTCAATCTGTTGAAGATTGTGCTCACTAGATTTCACCCTTGGTGACGTCTTGTTCTTCTGTTGTTTCTCGGACGAAGGGGGGGCTTTCCGGATTTTTTTCTCAGTGGTTTATTCTAAGAACCTGAGCGTCAACGGACATTTACGTTGATAAGTGCGCTTGAGTTTGGAGAATCTTTCTTTTTGAGAGAATCATATCATGAATGAGAAACGTCGACACTTCGCCAGTGACAACTATGCCGGTGTTTGCCCTGAAGCGTGGGCCGCTTTGGAAGCAGCGAACGCTGGGCATGCGGTTGGATACGGGGATGATGATTGGACGCAGCAGGCGTCGGATATGATTCGCGAAATCTTCGAGACGGATTGTGAAGTCTTCTTTGTCTTTAATGGTACGGCGGCGAACTCCTTGGCGCTAGCGTCATTGTGTCAATCCTACCATAGCATTCTTTGTCATGAATTCGCCCACGTTGAGCGAGATGAGTGTGGTGCTCCCGAGTTTTTCTCCAACGGGACGAAGGTGCTGTTGGTTCCCGGTGAGAATGGCAAGATGGACCCCGATTCGATCGAGGAATGCGTCAAGCGGAGGACGGATGTTCACTACCCCAAACCCAAGGCAGTGACTATTACCCAATCCACTGAACTGGGGACCGTCTACACGGTTGATGAACTTCAGGCGATTGGATGTCGGGCAAAACATCTTGGCTTGAAATTTCATATGGATGGCGCTCGATTTGCCAACGCCGTCGCAGCATTGAAGGTAGCGCCGAAGGAAATCACCTGGCAGTCGGGCGTTGATGTGCTCTGTTTTGGCGGGACAAAGAATGGGACCCCGGTGGGAGATGCTGTGGTATTTTTCAATCGAGATCTGGCGAAAGAATTTGATTACCGGTGCAAGCAAGCAGGACAACTCGCTTCCAAGATGCGCTTTCTTGCCGCTCCTTGGGTCGGGACCTTGAAAGAAGGGGTGTGGCTGAAACATGCCGGCCACGCTAATGCGATGGCTCGGCAACTCTTGCAGCGAGTGGAAGGCTTGCCTGGGGTGAAGGTAATGTTTCCGCAAGAGGCGAATGCGGTTTTTGTTGAGATGCCTCGGACCACAATTGATGCAATGCATCGTCGAGGTTGGAAGTTTTACACTTTTATCGGCGAGGGCGGGTGTCGTTTCATGTGTTCTTGGGACACCACTGCCGAGGATGTCGAGGCGTTCGCGAAGGATCTCTCAGAGCTTGCTGGTTAGCGCCTGCGCTTAATCGGCCTCTTCTTTCCTTCGTCCCTATGTCTAGGAATGGGCTAGCAGGGTTCGGATTTCCGCGTAGTTATCGACGACGTAGTGGGCGCCGCTTAGGCGCTCCCTTGGTAGTGAGTTGGTGATTGCGATCACGGTCATTCCTGCGCGAATGCCTGCCTCAATTCCAGCTTCGGAATCTTCGATGACACATGTGTCTTCTGGCAGGATGCCAAGCGCCTCAGCAGCCCGGAGAAAAATATCTGGAGCAGGTTTTCCTTCGGAGACGTCACTGCTACTAATGACGGCTTTGAAGAATCGGCGAATATCTTCTATTCTGAGCACTGCCGTGATGACTGGGTGTAAGGAACCTGATGCGACCGCGAGTGGAAGTCGTCGGTGGAGGTCCTCAATGAGTTCTGGTATTTCTGTGAAGAGAGGTTGTTCCTGATCGATGATTTCGATGAAGTGGTCTTGTCGCCGGTCGAGAAGCTTTTGAAGAGTTTGTTTGGGCTGGTGCTTCTCAACGAAATCCTCCCAGAGGCGCATGTCTGACTTTCCGAGGTACTCTTCAAAAATCATCCCGTGGCTATTCTCGTAACCAATCTCCTTAAAGACAGCCTTGAAGGCCTGCTGATGGCGAGGCTCGCTATCGACAATCACGCCGTCCATATCAAAAATGATCGCTTTGAATTGCTTCATATGAATGGGAGGGGCTTCCGGGGGGGGCGATTCTCAGACAGAGGTTTGTCCCAGCTCTAAGATGAGATCGAAATGGGAAGGGGTGATGGGCATGACGGATAGTCGGGAGTGTTTTAGGAGGGGGATTTCTGAGAACCGCTCGTCAGATTTGATTGTCTCTAGGGAAACGGCGTTCCTGAGTGGCTTGATCGGTTTGATGTCGACCGCTGACCAATCCCCCTTGGTGGCGCTTGGGTCCGGGTAGGCCTCACGGATTACTGTGGCAATGCCGACAACTTCTTTGCCTTTGACTGAGTGGTAGTAGAGAACCAGGTCCCCGTTCTTCATGGCGCGAAGGTTGTTCCTCGCTTGGTAGTTCCTGACGCCGTCCCACTCAGTTTGGCCGTCCTTAACAAACGCTGACCAAGGATAGCTATCAGGCTCTTGTTTTACTAGCCAATGACTCTTATTCATCAATGCTACTAGGATTGGTGAAGAATTGATTGTCCGTGGTGACGGGGAATCCGGCAAGAAAAGCGGCGACTGGAAGGCGCTTTGCTCCCTCTCGTTGGAGCACCGTAATCATTATCGATCCGTCGCCGCAAGCGACTTCGATACCGTTACTAGAAACACTGAGGATATCCCCCGGCCTGCCTCTGGCGTCGGTGGAACCCAATACCGCACTCCAGAATTTGATGAGTTTCTGTGATTCTCCAAGCTTGAGGTGGCTGAATGTACCGGGCCAGGGATTTAGTCCCCTGATTTGATTGTGAATACATACTGCCGGTCTCGACCAGTCGACTTGAGCATCAGCCTTGGTGAGCTTTCTAGCGTGACTTGCCTCGGCATGAACTTGAGCGTGAAGGGGGAATTCTCCTCGAATGTAGGTGGGGAGTGATTCGACCAGAAACGAAGCGCCGAGCGCCGCAAGGCGATCATGGAGTTCTCCCGCCGTTTCTTCTTTACCGATCGCGGTTTTCCGTTGGGTAATGATATCCCCGGTGTCCAGTCCCGCATCCATCTTCATGAGTGTCACCCCGGTTTCCTGGTCGCCGTTGAGAATTGCCCAATGAATCGGAGCTGCTCCGCGGTATTTGGGGAGTAGTGAAGTGTGGACATTGATGCAGCCAAATCGAGGGATCGAGAGGACCGATTCAGGCAGTATTTGCCCGTAGGCGGCGACTACGAGGAGATCGAGTGAGAGGCCTTTGAGGCGATTGATCAAGTCCTCATCGCGTCGCAGACGTTGTGGTTGCCAGACGGGAAGCGAGTGTTGGAGTGCCGTTGTCTTGACGGCCGTGGGTGTTAGGCGAAGTTGTCGGCCTCGAGCCTTGTCTGGCTGGCTGACGACGCCGAGGATTTCTATCTCAGGAGATTCAGCGAGCGCCTGAAGTGAGCGGCAAGCCAGCTCTGCTGTACCGAGGAAGACAATTCGGATAGGGGCCATGAATTCTCGGTAGGTCTGGAAAAGGAAAGAGCGGGCTCGTGAAAGCCCGCTAAATGCCAGAAGATTCGTTGGATCGGGTTTCTTGGCTCTATTTATCGTTCTTGTTTCGCAATTTGACTTGAACGATCTCGCCGAAACTCAAGGACATTTCTGTCTTGCCGTCAATCAAGCGAAGATGAAGCTCGTTTGCAGAGATACGGGTGACTCGTTTGGCAACGTACTCCTTCTTGGTCCCTTTGAACTCCAGGACCATGTCTTTGATCGCGGGCGTAGGAACAACTCGGAAAAACTCAGAGAAGTTCGTTTCGAAAAAGTGGCGGTTGAAATCCGTATCACTTCGTGTGTAGACCTTCGCAGCAGAAGCGGCCGCTGCTTGAGGAGTGGCTCCCCGCTTAATTCCTAGTTTCCCCTGTCCCATCGCTGGCACCCCGGTAGACCCTTCATTGGAAGGAGGAGGGGGGGTAGCTGGAGTTGCTTCGTCAACGATAGGCTCATATTCGTCTTCGTCTGCATCCCCATGATCGGCGTAGGAGCCTTCGGCAGCTGGCAGGGAGAGGAAAATGATCGGCGTTACGACGGGCAGAATGACCGAGAGCCCACAGACGAGAGCCGCGGGGCGTCCCCGGTAGGCAGCGACTTCGAACGCGGCTAATAAATTGCCAAGATAACAGGCAATAATAAAAAGGATCCCCATGGGCGTGGTGAAGCTTGAGAAGAAGGTTGGTTTTTCTTCGGGAAGCGTCAATCGCTCGGGTTGTCGAACGATGATCTCGGGTGGCTTCATGTCCTCTTCAGGGAGGTCAATAAAGGGGGTCACGAAATCGGTGTATTTCGGGTTCTCCGCGAGTCTTCTCAGGGTCTCTTGTGACAGATAAACCAGTTCTGTTCGCTTTGAAAACTCGCCGATATCTAAATTGACGATGAAGCCGTCTTCATCAAGAGTGGCCATCGTTCCCTCAAAAGTATTGCCGTTCTCGAGGGTGTATACCTCAGCGCTCCCGGAGCTTGCCAAGAATCCGAACAACAGTAACAACAATACACCGGTGTATGCTTTCAGACTACGCATGTCGGGAGTTTGATAGCAAAAAACATTCCGTAAAGGAAAAAAAGATGCGGATCTGGCTCTTTTCTCGTCTATTCCGGGAATGTTGGCGTTGCCGTAATCGATGCCATTCACGATAGCGCGTTGGGTAGATCTTCGACGATCCAATTAGGCCGCTCCCAGCTGAGGCGATCGGCGGCAGCGCCATGTTGCCAAACGCAATACGGGAGGGCTTTTTCCAGCTGCTGCAGGTTGCGAGATTGTGCCATGAACCCTCCGATAACTCCTGCGAGAACATCACCGCTTCCTCCTTGAGCGAGTCCGGGGTTCCCGGTGGCATTGATGTGGAGTCTGCCTCTGCTGCGACCAATCAAGGTATGAGGCCCTTTTAACACGACCCAAGCGTCGGCGTAGGTATCCGATATCGTCACCAGAGCATCGCTTCGGTCTTGTTCGATCTCGTAGGTTGTGCATCGAAGAAGTCGGGCAGCTTCACCCGGGTGCGGCGTGAGGACGCGGGCGGCAGTGCTTTCGATTGGGCCCTGCGGGAGCCAATCGAGAGCTGAGGCATCGGCTATGACGGGGATGTTAGCTGTTTTCCAGAGAGCAGACACCTCGTGTTTGAGCTCTGGTGAGAGTGTTTCGGAGGCGAGGCCTGGGCCTACCAGGAGGGCCGAATTCTTGAGTGAAGATTTCTTTGGAGTCCAGGGACGTACCATGACCTGTTGGAGTTGCGCCGCGACGGGAATGTAGCAATCGGGCATCGTTTCTAGGGTAATGAGTCCTGGTTGGGCTCGCATGGCGGCTCTGGCAGCAAGGACGGCGGCCCCATGATAGCCCGAGCTGCCGGCAATGATTCTGAGGTGGCCGTGGCTTCCTTTGTAACCATTAGGAGTTCGCTTAGGCGGGAATGATCGAAAATCTTGGGGTTCCGAGAAGAAGAGCTTGTTTCCATTGGGGCGGGTTGTTAGCCCGATCTCGGTCAATGGTCTGATATAGCCTACGTAGGCTCGTGCTGAGGCCTTGATCATGCCTTCCTTTGGCGCTCCAATGGTGAGGGTGTAGTCCGCGTGAATGGCGTTCCCCATTGGTATTCCCGTTTGGGCATCGAGACCCGATGGAACATCGATACTAATGATGGCCGCCGAGCTTCGGTTGATTCGCTCGATTAGTTTGGCCCATGGAGCCGTGAGAGGGCGGCTCAATCCGATTCCGAAGAGGCAGTCCAAGACTAAATCGGGATTCGCGTCGAGTGACTCGATGACTGCAGGCGTGCTCCCAAGTGGATCTGCGACGTCAATAACTTGTGTCTCTAATGCGGCAAGGTTATTGGCTGCTGCTCGTCCATCATCGCCGTTGTGGCCTTTGCCGGCGAGAATGAGGATTCGCTTTGCGGATCCGAAATGCCGACGGATCCAGGTGGCAATTGATTCCCCAACGAGGGCGATGACTTCCGCTTCTGTGGTGCCTTGCTGCCACGTGGCTTGTTCCCACGCTCGCATCGTTTCCACACTGACCACGGGGATTGCCATACAATCGCTTCCTTATTCTTCCCTAGAATTGAGGTGCCGAAAATCAGGCTGATACATTTGGGTAGAGTTCCGAGACATAATCGCCATAGCCGTTGTAGAGCTGGGTCTTAACGCGTGATCCGGTATCAATCATTCGCTCGGTCGCTTGCGACCATCGTGGATGAGGGACGGCAGGGTTGACGTTGGATTCGAAGGGATACTCTACTGCAGACAAGGTCTCCCAAAAGGTTTTTGGTTGGTTCTCGACGAATTCGATTCGAACGACCGACTTGATACTTTTGTAGCCGTATTTCCAGGGGACAACGATTCGAAGCGGGGCTCCGTGTTGTTTCGGAAGGGGTTTTCCGTAAATTCCTGTCGCCACAAAGGTGAGTGGATTCATGGCCTCCGCCATCGTTAATCCTTCAAAGTAAGGCCATGGATAGCTGAGGTCGCTCATTCCTGGGGCTTGGTCTCGTCTGCTGAAGGTCTCGAAGCGCACGTATTTTGCCTCGGGCCAAAGTTCGGAGCGTTCGATCAGTTTTCTTAACGGAAATCCGGTCCAGGGAACAACCATAGCCCAGGCTTCGACACATCTGAACCGATACACTCGTTCCTCGAGATCCATCGACTCAATGAGTTCGCGAGCGTCAATCTTGTATTGCGTCTCAATGTTTCCTCCGATTTCGATCTCCCATGGTGCGGTCGTAAACTGATCCACCATCTTGTGGACACGATCTTTGACGGTCGTGAATTCGAAGAAGTTGTTGTAGGTCGCCGCAGTTCTCTCGTTGGTCAATGTCCAGCCCGGGTTGAACGAGTCGCTCCGCGGATGCGGGTAGCCTTTTCCATAAACGTCTTGATCGGGGCCCGTCGCCTGAATGTAGCCGGTGGGTTCTGAGTCGGTGCATCCGGCAAGGGTTGCCGCTGCAATGCTGGTTCCAGAGTAACCGAGTGTTTTGAGAAACTCCCGTCGGTTGGTGTAGGCGGACTCTGGCGTGATATCTCGTTCTGAGATCCTCCATGCGGGGCGCCTAATGATGTTAGCCATGTTGAAAGGATGCCGTAATCAGGTTTGTATTCCATTAAAAAACATCGGTCTTGAATCATTCATTGCGTTCGGCAGACTTTTCGAACTTCTAGTAATGTCACGCAAGAGTTAAGAATGAAGCGAATGATCGAGCCATGCGGGTAGTTTTACAGCGAGTTAGTGAAGCGTCTGTGAGCATTGGCGGATGCGTTCAGTCAGAGATCCACCGAGGATTGTTGTTACTCGTAGGTATCGTCGAAGAGGATACGAATGAAGATATTGAGTGGCTGGTAAGAAAGATCGTTCAGATGCGAATTTTCTCTGATGACGCAGGAAAGATGAATTGCTCTTTGTCTGATGTGGAGGGAGAGCTCTTGGTGGTCAGTCAATTTACCTTGCATGCAAGTACCAAAAAGGGCAATCGACCTTCTTTTACCCGTGCCGCGGGACCGTCGGTGGCAATCCCTCTCTATGAACATTTGATTGAACATTTTGAGCAGACACTCGGACGGTCTATTAAGACGGGTACGTTCGGGGCGGATATGCAGGTCCGCCTTCTCAACGATGGTCCGGTAACGATTGTGATCGACTCGAAACATCGCGATTAATGGTTTCGTTAAGGGGAGACATGCGTGTTGTTGCAATATCTGATCTTCACATCGACATCGCCGAGAACCGGGATTGGTTGGCACATCTTTGTGATCAGGCGCATGATGATGAGATCCTGATTCTCGCTGGGGATCTTGCCTCGAAGCTGAGCCGGATTGAGTCTGGTTTGGCGTTGCTTGCACGCAGCTATTCACAGGTCTTCTTCGTTCCCGGGAATCATGATCTCTGGGTGGAGGCACGGGAGCCGACTGATTCGCTTCAAAGGTTTCGAGAGATTCAATCGATCTGCTCTACCCACGGCGTCGCAATGAGATCAAGAGACATCCTTGGTGAAAAAGGGCATCGGGTCGTATCGATTTCACCTCTTCTTTCATGGTATTGTGAACCGGATGAAGGTGACTTGAGTTTGTTTCTCTCCAAACCGGGGGAGGACGAGTCGCTCGCTATGTGGGCGGATCGAGTTCGAATTCGTTGGCCGGATTCCCTCCTGTCTCCTGCAAGCTATTTTCTTGGTCTTAACGCTATCAATGAGGCGGAAGACCGAGACATTCCAATTATCTCCTTCAGTCATTTCCTGCCTCGGCAGGAATTGATTTTCAGTTCGAGTCGCGATCGTGTTCCGTTTGGAGGACGGGGCGGGGATCGGGCGCCTCGCTTTAATTTTAGTCGGGTTGCTGGAACGGTTGGGATCGAGCGTCAATTGAGAATGCTTGGATCCAGTGTTCATATTCATGGGCATCAACATCGGAATCGGGACCGGATGATTGACGGTGTGCGTTACGTTTCGCATTGTCTGGGCTATCCTCAAGAGAGAGCGGCAGCTGGGATCTCCGCAAAGGACGTGAAGCCGGTTGAGGTATTCCATTATTGATGAACGAGAAACGAGACGAAACGGAGACGTCGGTCGGTGACGCAGTTGAGCGCTGTTGTCCAAGCTGTGGCTCAAAGCGATCGCGCTTGATTTGGACGAAGGGCTCGCTGCGTGTCGTCGGGTGTTTGTCCTGCGATCTATACTATGCCAATCCGGTTGAAGCCGATCTGGCCTCTGGGAAGTTTTATGATCGTCTTGGCGTTCCGTTTTATTTGTCTCCCAACAAGCTGGAAAGTGACTACGCCCCCGTTCGGTTCAGACGGGAGATCGGCTTGTTCCGGAAATATTGCCATCGAGGATCCGTCCTTGATGTGGGCTGTTCAACCGGGGCGTTCTTATACCGTTTGGGTGCGCTTGGATGCTATGACGGTATTGGCATGGATGTGACTGGCCCAGCACTAGACCATGCGGAATCAAAAGGAGTGAACGTGGTCCGCGAGTCGTTCCTTGAATATCCTTTTGGCGACCGCAAATTTAGGGCGGTGACATTCTGGGCTGTCGTTGAGCACCTGACGGATCCTCTTCCCTTCTTGAAGAAGGCGTTTGAACTCTTGGAACCAGGGGGGCACTGCTTCGTTCTGGTTCCGAACCGATTGAGTCTTGCTACCCGAATTCTTGGGGCGCGATATCGGTATGTGATGCCGGATCACGTGAATTACTTTTCGCGTCGAACCTTGATCGAATTTGTTGAACGGGTCCCGGGGTTTCAAGTAGTTGATGTGACGACGATGAAGTTTAATCCGATCGTTATTCTGCAAGACTTAAGACGGAGCGATGATCGAGTGCCTGATGAAGAGCGAGCGGCCTTGTTAAAACGCACGACGAAATGGAAGCAGTCTCCGTGGTTGACACCAATTCGGTGGTGCTATGACGGACTCGAGTGGGGGTTGAGCCAGGTGGGGTTGGCCGACAATTTGCTCCTGATTGCTAGAAAAGAACCTTGAGAGAGCAGAACTAACAACAAGGCAGAACATCGTATGAGCGTGCTCCGGAAACTTTGGAATTCAGGAAGAAAAGTAACTTGCCTCTGGTTTGTCCTGGTAGCGATCGTAGCGCAAGGGAAAACGCCCAATGTGCTGTTCATCGCGGTGGATGATCTCCGGCCTGAGCTTGGGTGCTATGGTAAGGCTCATATTCACTCTCCCAATATTGATGCCTTGGCCTCGTCGGGGACGCTGTTTCGGAGGGCGTATTGTATGGTTCCGACTTGTGGTGCGTCTCGTGCCTCATTGATGACAGGCCTCCGGCCGGCTCGGAATCGCTTCGTCAATTATTTGACTTGGGCGGATCGCGATGCCCCGGGAATCGATACGATGAATACTCATTTTAAGACTCATGGCTATCGGACCGTTTCGTTGGGGAAGGTGTATCATCAAATTCGTGATAGCATTGATGGGTGGAGTGAGCCGCCATGGCGACCACGGGCTGTTTCGCACTATGCGGATCTAGAGAACCAGCGTCTCCATGCTGAGAATGGTAAGAAAGAGAAAAAGCCCACGCGTGGGCCTGCCTTTGAATCTGCCGATGTTGCCGACAACCAATACAGTGATGGGAAGATTGCGGATCGGGCAGTCGAAACGTTGAGACAGTTGAAAGCTGGTGAGGAGCCGTTCTTTCTCGCGGTAGGATTCTTGAAACCTCATCTTCCCTTTGTTGCTCCGAAACGATATTGGGACTTATACCCAGAAGAGACGGTCAATGTTCCCGAAAACTATTTTCCCCCTGCCAACGCTCCTTCGGGTGCGGTGCATGCTTTTGGTGAGTTGCGGTCGTATCACGGGATTCCGAACACAGGTCTTCTTGATGTGACGCAGGCACGGGAATTGATTCGAGGTTACTATGCCTGTGTGAGCTACACAGATGCTCAGATAGGAAGAGTACTCGGTGAATTGGAACGTTTAGGGCTCGAGAAGGATACCCTTGTTGTCCTTTGGGGGGATCACGGATGGAACCTTGGTGAGCATACCATGTGGTGCAAACATTCTACTTTTGAAACGTCGATGCATGCTCCGTTGATTGTAAGAGCGCCTGGGTTTCCAGCAGGGCAATCGACCGACGCTTTAACGGAGTTTATCGATATTTACCCAAGTCTCTGCGAGCTCGCCGGCTTGCCTCTGCCGGAGCATCTTCAAGGACGAAGTTTCAGACCGCTCCTTCGAGAGCCTGATCTCGAATGGAAGCCTGCTGCGATCGGGCGCTACAAGAATGGAGATACGATTAGGACCGATCGCTATCGGTTTACCCAGTATTGGTCACCCAATCTCAGTCTGGAGAGTCGGATGCTCTATGATCACGCGATTGATGGTGACGAAAATATCAACATTAGCGAGCAACCTGGAGGCGAGGCCCCTGCAAGCGAGTTGTTTGAGCGTCTCTTACTTGGGATGGGGCAGGCGAGTCCGTAGTGGGCGGAGTATTCCTTGATGGAGTGGATCACAATTCCTTGATGTAGATTCCCGCGAACTCAATGGGATCTCCATGATGTTGCAGCGCTATTGGGCCTTCGAGTGGGATTCCCGGGAGCTGGGCGTCGTCTATGACAGTTGTGTTGTTGAGGGCGACTGTGAGCCGATCTCCCTTCATGGTAATGATGAAGCGATTCCATTGCCCAATGGGGTTGTCGGCGGCACTCGTCGGTGTCACGCCGGATCGAGTTTTTGCTGATTGCTTAGGGTCGTTTCGATAGCCATAGACTTCTCCTGAACCGATTGGCCAGGTCCACATATTGACTTGGCTCTTGCTATTGCCTCGGAGGTAAATTCCACTGTCCCCTGGATACTGAACCTCAACCGTTTCTTTTTCGCCGCTCTGATTCAACTTATAATCGCCATTGGGTAAGATAACAGGGACGGAGCGCTTGGTTCCTTTTGTTGGCCAGCGCCAATCGCAGATCATTACGAAATCCCGGTAGCTCTTTTCCGTCCAGAGATTCTTCTCTGCCGCCTGGCTCTTGCCGTCGTAGGTGAGTTTCCAGTCACTAGCTTTCCAGTGGTCCTCACTACCAGTGGGAACCTTCCAGCCGGCCAGATTGACACCGTTGTAGATCGATTTGAAGCCGTCATCGAGCGGAGCGACTTCGTTGGACGTTGGGTTTGTGGATGGGAGTTCCTTGATTCGGATATTTCGATAGTCGACCACACCTCCCTCTGATTCGAGGGCGATGTAACCTTTGCGGTAGAGACAGTTTTTCCCGCCAGAGACTTCCTTGCCGTTGACAGCTAGTTTGACGACTCCGTCGTTGCAAGTGACCCGATAGTGGTTCCATTCCGGGGTGCCATTGGATCGCATCTCTGATGGGAAACTTCGATCACCGCGGCTGGGAGAATCCGGAATCATTTTTGACCCATGGATGGGGAAGATATCACCGTGTGTCGTGAACCAATCCGATTTTCCGTAAGCATGGTCGAGAATCTGAATCTCAATGGCTCGAAGAAAAGGGACGCCTGGGGCTGAGATAGGTCCCGCCCAGACGAAGAGCCCCGCATTGCCGCCCGGTTTCAGATGGCGCCATTCAAGTTCGAGAACAAAGTTTTCGTATTGTCGAGTCGTGCGTAGCTCACCTGTTGGTATGCCGGTGCAGTGAATCATGCCATCAACTACGGTCCATGTGCTGCTGTCACAGTTGACATTTACCCAGCCGTCGAGTGAGGTGCCATCAAAGAGAGGCTTGAAGACCTCATCGGCATCGGCGCGGGACTGAGTCGCCAGGGAGACTGTGAGAATGACAATCGAGTTGGTGAGGAATCTTGAGAAATGAGACGGTCGTTGCATGACTAATAGGAAGTCTTGCTGAGTTTTGAGCCTTGAGCAAGCGCGGAGACTTTATCGAGAGAGCGGGATTGATGCGTGTTGATTAATGGGAAAGCTTTGAGTGGCTAGCGGTAGTGTTTTCTCGCTGATGATGCCTAGCTGGCGCTTTGAGCGTTCCGGTGAGAGAGAAGTTCTTGAGTAAAGCGATAGGTGATTCCCCACAGGAGAGGTTTTTCGGGGCCAAGGACGTCGATTGCTTCGAATCTTTGGTTACTTTTTTGGTGGGTGTACTTGGTTTGTTGTTCGGGAGCGGTGAGGTGTTTGAAAGGGATCCAGTGGGCGGATTGTACCTCGTCGCTAAACTCAAAAGAAACGGGCGGTTCTATATGGTAGGCAAATGCTGAGACTGAGACTGGGAGTGTTAGGCCCGTGAGAGTTTGAAGCGCTCCTAGGTAGGTCCCCTTCTCGAGCGAAATGCCGATTTCTTCGAGCGTTTCACGCTCTGCCGCTTGGCGAGCAGAATCATCGCAACGCTCGATTCGTCCCCCAGGGAAGGCGAGGTGTCCCGACCACGGATCGCCATTTCGTTGGCTGCGATGGATTAGGAGAAGTTCGAGCTCACCGTTTTTGGTTCGAAGAATCGCTGCGACAGCTGCTTCGACGGCTTCCTCGTTTCTTGATTGGTCGGTAGCACGCTTGGAGAGAGCTTCCTGAATATTGGTTAGGATTTCAGACACTGATATTGGGTTTATCTCGATTTCGATGGAGTGAAGCGGATCCTTTGATCTGTGTCGAGAATGGCTTGACGCGATGGCTTCTGCGCTAAGAATGCGGACATGAATCGACGCTCGAGCATCCGGAGCTGCTATCAGGCAATGGCTTGCCTCGTGCTAGCTGCCGTTCTGGGTAAGGTGGAAGCACAGTCCCTACCAAAGGAACAACTCCTCTGGGGCAAGCGGCTAGAGGACAATCCTGTCGTATACGCCGGTGGTGAGCAGGTGCGACAAGCAAACGTTCGGGACGGTTCGCCATCGGGAAAAAATCGGGTCTTCAGTCATGTTGCAGTGCCAACCTATACCATCCATCGTGCTCCTGACGCGGTCGCCACAGGCGTGGGGGTTGTTATCTGCCCGGGTGGGGGTTATGTCGATGTATGGTTGGACCGGGAAGGGCACGATCTAGGACTGTGGCTTGCCGAACGGGGTGTTACGGCGCTCGTATTGAAGTATCGGACCAATTCACGGGGGGGCGACGAGAAGCGTCAATATGACTGGGAAACCTATCTTCCGGTGGTTGTTGCGGATGCCCGTGAGTCCATCGCTCTATTGCGTCGAGGGGCTGAGGAGTTGCGATTAGATCCCGAGCGGATTGGAATTGTCGGTTTCTCCGCTGGAGGCCACTTGGCGTTTAGTGCTGGGTTTGGGCTCAGCGATGAGAATGTTCCAATTACCGATACGGGAAATCCAAATTTTGTGGGACTATTCTATCCTTGGTTGTGGGAAGGGTTTGAGGATGTGGTGCGAGCACGGGGGATAAGCCCACCAACCTTTATTATGAACGGAGGGCCGGATCAGGTGACACCCGCATCGAAAGCTGTGGATCTCTTTAAGATTCTCCTAGAGAAAAAAGTGGCTGGAGAACTCCACATCTTTGGGAAGGGAAATCATGGGTTTGATCTGGGCGATGAACGGGGGGTGTCAGTTCCACTTTGGAAGGTCAGCTTTGTTGCCTGGCTCCAAGACTTGGGATTTTTTGATGCTCCCAACTGATCGTTGTGGTGTGAAGAGAAGGGGAGGAATTGTGAAGCCTTGTGTGATTTTTAATCCGGTTGCGAGAGGGGAGAAAGCCGTCGAGTTTCGGAGTCGACTCGCGGCTCTCGGAGACGAGCTGGAGTTTCGTCAAACGACCTCCCCTGAATCGGCGCGAGCCTTGGGCCGCGAGGCTGCTGAACAGGGATTTGAAGCCATCGTTGCTGTAGGAGGGGACGGAACGTTCAATGAAGTCTTGAACGGCGTTGGAATGGTGGAAGGTGCATTTGACTCGGTTCGCATGGGGGTGTTGCCGCTTGGGACGGCGAATGTCTTTGCGAAGGAGCTGGGAGTGCCGATGGCCCTGGATGCGGCTCTGGATGTGATACGCGAGGGGCGAACGTGTGCCGTAGATCTTGCAGCAGCTTCCTTTAATCAAGAGGGAAAGCCCGTGCGGCGTTTCTTTGGGCAACTTGCAGGGGCGGGACTGGATGCTCGAGCGATAGAGTTGGTGAATTGGGAGTCGAAGAAACGTTTTGGTGTCTTGGCCTATGTCGAGGCTGGGCTCAAAGCTCTGGCGGAGTCGCAGGCACAGCTCACGGTCTCGAATGGAGAAACGGAGCTGACCGGTGAATTGGTGCTAGTCGGAAATGGGCGCTACTATGGCGGGAAGTTTGAGCTGTTTCCTGAGGCGAAACTAACCGATGGGTTGTTACATGCTTTAGTGTTTGAACGGGTTCACTGGGCAGATCTAGTCCGGCGAGGCTGGGGCTTGTTTACCCATACGATTCCGAAACAGAAAGGAATCAAGATTCTCTCTGGATCGGCGCTCACCTTAAGATGTGATAGAACGGCACCCTTTCAACTTGAAGGGGACTTGGTTGGGAGTTTGCCTTGTTCATTTAAGGTCTACCCTCGACGACTCAAGATGATCGTCCCCTAGAAGCGGGCTGTCGACCGCCTTTAAGACGCGTTCGCTGTTTGCGCTTGGGCGCTACTCGTATTTGTACTTAACGATCCACGGATCTTTTGTCTCCGTCTGGTATTCCTTCAGCTGAGATTGAAGTGTTCTCAGTGTCTTGCTGAATTCTGGGTTGTCGGCGAGATTCACCACCTCATCTGGATCCGCCTCAATATTATAGAGTTCGTGTCGAGGCCGGTTGAGATAGGTGCTGACCTCTCGTTGGCCGTACTTTTTCGCGCCGCTCGCAAGAATGCCCTGCCATGTCGGCGAGGCATAGAGATCTGAGGCGAACGGATAAGGAAGCTGGTGGGCCAGGTTCAGAATGTATTTGTAGCGTTTGGTGCGAATGACTCGCATGGGGTAGTACATGGTGATCTCGTGAAAGGTGTGAGAGGCGTAGACAACATTCCAACCCGGAGGGTTCGGAGTTGATAAGACCTCAAGAAAGGATTTGCCGTGAAAGGTGTACGGGCGCTTGCCTTGTTTGATCTGCTTGAAATCGATGCCGGCGAATTCAAGAATTGTTGGCGTGAGATCAACCCAAGAAACCATGGCGTTGGTGGCCAGATTGCGACGTTCTTGATTTGGCGTGCGGACGATGAGCGGGAGATTCATTCCCGGATCGTAGAGGGTTGTCTTGGCTCCGGGAAATGCGATTCCATTGTCCGAAAGGTAGAGGATCATGGTGTCTTCGTAGAGCCCATTGCTCTTGAGAATCTCGATCAGCCGGCCCAGGCCTTGATCGATCCTTGAAACGGATTGGTAGTATTGGGCAAGTTCAGCTCGGCATTCAGGGGTGTCAGGAAGATAGGGGGGGACGATCACGTCTTCTGGGGCATAGGAAATCTCGTTAACACCGTCGTATTCTTGATTGTTCCCGAACCAATTCGGACCGTAGGGCAGCTCCGTTGCGTAGCCGCCACCTCGGTGAGGGTCTGAGGTGCAGAAGTAGAGGAAGAAGGGTTGAGTCGAATCCTGGCGAATGAATGCCTCAGAAATATTTGCCATGGAGACGGGATTGCGCGAGCCCCCTTGATTTCCCTTGAGATATTGATCGAAATGATAGACTGCCTCAGGCTGGACATGATATTTTCCAACTGAAGCAGTTCGATACCCGGCTTCCGAAAGCAGTTTGGGAAGGCTGTGAATGTTGGTGTGGGAGTGAAAGTTATTGTAACTGTGCATATGGCCGTATTGACCATTGGCATGGTTCTGAAGGCCGCTCAAGATGACAGAACGACTTGCGCTGCAACTGGCAGTCGTGCAGTAGGCGTTGGTAAATCGAGTCCCGTCTCGTGCTAGGGAGTCTAGATTTGGCGTTTGGATAATCTTGTTCCCATAGCATCCGGCGTCGAGTCCTTGGTCATCGACGACGAACATGACAACATTTCTTGGAGCGGCCTCAATCTCAACCAAGAGGAAGAGAGCGATGAGCGGCATGAGGTAAATGGCTTCTAGGTAAGTGAATCGTCGCATGGTGCTGGGTGTTTTTCAGATGATGCCTCATCTGTGCATTCTGACAATGAGGAAGCATTGAGGACATGAGCTGGGAATATGTTCCAGGAATTCTAGTCTCATTAGAGAGCGGTACTGAATTTGCTAGTGGTGTTGAAGCTGTGAGCTTAAGCCGCGGCTTGTGGATTTTGTGATTGCCGCTAGATTTGGGCATTGTTGTATGAGGTTGCGCCTTCAAGGGAACAGAGCTTGCAGAATGAGTCACGGTGGATTCACCCTGATAGAGCTGCTTGTTGTGATCGCCATCATTGCGATTCTCGCGGGGATGCTCTTGCCGGCCTTGGGGCGAGCAAAGGAGATGGGGCGTGCCACTCGCTGTAAGAGTAATCTTCGTCAGATGGGAATCGCGCTGAACCTTTATGGAGATGATTACCGGCAGTTTCCTTACACCGTTGATTTTTCTGGTGGGCGAACCTGGTTTAGTCAGATTGGTAAATATCTCAACTCGGATGGTCTGTTTAACTGTCCATCGTATCGCGGTCCCTCCCAATACAGTTGGGATGAAAACATCATTCGATATTCTGGTGGAAGCTACGGATACAACGGTTTGGGCACGGGATCTCGCCCTGCCGGCTATTTTTCGCACAATGGCGTCCTAGGCCTCGGTGGAGATCGGCCTTTTCAAACGGATGATCCTCCTCTTCCGGTGCCTGTAAATCGGGTGAGGAATCCGAATGACATGCTGGCAATTGGGGACTCTGTTTACAATCAGTTTGGAATTACGAGCTTCCTGTTAACGACGGTTGACACCTTGCGGACCGAAAAGGAAAGGCATCAAGTAGGGTTGAACTCCGTGTTTGTAGATGGGCATGTCGAATCGAGTTCCCAGGGAAAACTCGGCGC
This sequence comes from uncultured Verrucomicrobiota bacterium, assembly GCA_913061285.1. Taxonomy (GTDB): domain Bacteria; phylum Verrucomicrobiota; class Verrucomicrobiia; order Limisphaerales; family AAA164-E04; genus UBA2970. The sequence goes on from CAJXVR010000012.1 coordinate 31,529, forward strand.
GAGAAACCCTGAGGCACGGCGGCGCTGGAACAACGACAATCTGCCCCATCCAGAGACTTGGGAACCTGAGTTAGTTGATGGGGAGTAGAAACCTTATTCTAGCGACTGATCCGAGTCAGTTCTTGCAAAGATCGGAATGCTACTGCGTGAGCAATGAGAGATCCGGTTGGAATTGGGTGGGATCTTCAGACTCTAAGGCTTTTCGAATGCTAAGGAAATGGGTTCGGTATTCGGGGAGCAAGGTTCCTGGCTCGATCTGCTGAGCCCGCTGCCAAGAACGCTTGAAATCATTCTGCGCAAAGTGGATCTCCATCCACGCCAGGTTCAATCGGCTCTGGTTGCTTTCGTTAAGGGAACGGACAGACTTGAGATTTGTTAGGATTGAAATGGCGTCCGTATGTCGTTCGTTCTGAATGAGAGCGATGGCATGATTCAGTTGGATCATCGTGTTTGCGGGAAAAAGGCTCAATAGTTCTGTCGTCAATTCGAGCGCTTCTTGACGGCGAAGTGGCTGTGTCAAAATGAGGGTGGCGTAGGCTGAATTGTAAGTGAGGTCATTCGGAACGAGCCGTTTCAAGTTTTCGGCCGCAATGAGCATTTGGCTTGTGTTCTGAAGCGGGCGGTTGTTCTCGAGAATCAGATCCCAATAAGTGGTATTGTTTCGGTATTTTTCTCGTTCTGGAGCCAGAATGTCGTTGGCGATACCCGGGAAACCGTATTCCCCGAGTTGTGAGCCGACGTAGAGAGCAAGGTCGCTTTCACGCATTGAATGCTTCGAGATCTGTTCGAAAGCCTTACCCGCTTCTTCTGGTCGCCCTGAATGATAGAGAGCGATCCCTTCTAAGAAGTAACTATAGGCGAGGAATGCTGAAGAGACGCTGTCGTTGGCTCGAATTGTGAGCGCGAGTCGTTCCAGTTTAGGCCAGTCCTTCTCAGCGATAAAGATCTTGGATTGCGCATGGCGTCCCTTTTCACCAGTGCCAAACTCGTCGATGTAGTGATCCAAATACTGAAAGGCTAACTGTCGGAGTCCAAGATTGGTGAAACCATCCGCGACGCTAATGACCTCTTTCGCACTTCTTGGGATCCGGGCGAAGGCTTTCGCTGCTTTTCGGGCTTCATCGATTTTGCTTGAGCGTTTCAGGAGATCCCAGTAACGCAGATGGTCCCCGGTCTTGTCTTCGAACCGATGGGTCAATAGAGTGAAAGACCGCTCGAAATCTTCGAGATTACCGTTCTTGTGGCTGACGTAGAGTTGCAGCCTCAGGGCGGTCTCCGTGATTTTCTCGTTTGCTAGGGCTTCATCGAGCTTCTTGTATGCCTGGTCTGAGGAATCTTTGGTATCGCAAGTATCAAGCAGCGCTGTTTGATGCAGGTTGAAAATCGGGTCCTGTCTTATGGCTGGACTTGATTGATCGAGAAGCGTCTGGAAATCAAGGACTCGGTCCATGCTGAAGAGTGCGAGGAGATGGTGCGATTCGATTCGTGGGCTTCGAGTACCTTGATGGCTTTCTAGGATCTCGAGTAACGGTTCATCCAGTTGGTAGTGCTCGTAGACCTGGCACGCTAGTTCGAGTGCGCTGATATTTGTCTGGGCAAGTAGCAAGAATGACTCTGTCGTGTCTATGGCGTCTTGCCAGGATTCACGGTGCCGATCTTCGCGAACGAGTGCCTCTAAGTAGTTTTTTTGATACTCCGTGTTTCCTGGGTTCGCGTTGATCGCCATTTTCCAGGTGTGAAGTAGATCACCTTTGGTTTTGCCCTCTTCAATGTGCTGGGCACTTGAGGAAAGGCGCTGGGCTTCGATCCAGTCCAGAAGGCTGATTTTGAGAGCCGGTTGAATGTGAGAGGGACTGACGGGGAGAACCTTGACACCGCTCAGCGGGGTTCCGATGAGAATGGCGAGGCAGAATAGAATAGACCATGTTGACCATCCTTTTCTGACGAAATATCGAAAGAGGATGCTGTCGTCTCTTGATTCCGAGTTCAGCAATGATCTGACTTTTGTAGGTAACATTGATGCGCTTCACCAAACGAAGGCAGGGTAAGTTCGTTCTTTGATGGGTATCTGTCAAGTGTTGTGTCGCAAAAATTGCGGTTTATTACATTTATACTGAGCGTGTGAAAAGGCGACAAAAGAACACTCGAATTGTGTGAGCCTGCGATTTGGAGCGCGTTTCTTGTTGTGTTCTTGAATTTAGCCCTTGGTGTTGGTTTTGTTTTTCGGCGGGAATAAGAACGGGGGCGCGGGCGTCGTTAGAGGGTGGACAATATCGTTGACAGATGTCGGTGGCTGAATTGCTGTGTTCGTATGCGTCAGAGCGGAGTCTTATTGGGAATGCTTGTGTTGCTTGGCATAGTGAATTCCGGTTGCAAAGCTGTTCCGGTTATGCAGCAGCGACTTGTCTCGAAACCGAATATGGTTTTCTCAGATTCGCCAGTTTTTTCCTATCAGTCCCAAGTGATGACTCAGATTGAGCCTGGATCGGCCCTCTCCGGGGGGGCTCAAGCGGCTGGCTGCACCGCATGTCGTTAGCCCGAACGTTCTTACCAATGGCTTGTTTTGATCTAGTGAGGCCTTTTCTAGGGCTGGGTTTAGTCGTTTTTTTGCCTCTTGTTGGGCCCCTTAACGCGCAAGAGGGGGTTACTTCACCTCTCGAAGAAGATCGGGACCGTTCTGCGTCCTTAGAGTCCCTCGATGATCGGTGGGATTTTGAACAGTCCTTTCATTCTAGTGGCGAAGGACTGTTCACCGGGGATTTTCAAATAACCCAGTGGAATGCTCAGTATGGGCATGTGTATAAAGAGCTGTCGTGGGACCTTGGGCTGACCTACAGCACGTACGACGTCGATTTGCGGTCGCCCGACCCCTTTTTCTCGTCGACGTCTTCCTATGATGATCGAGTTGGGGTGCAAGCGAATGTGACCCAAAGTCTCAGCGAGCGGCTGACTTGGCAGGGAATTGGCGGTTATTACGAAGGATTTCAGAATTTTAGGAGTCTCTGGCTCCACGAATACTACAAACAAATCGGCTCTGTTCCATTTTTCGGGGGGTACCCCGATATTTCACCGAGAGGCTATCAACTCGGTGCCCAGTTTCGATGGGAGTATTTGCCGGCTACCGGCTATCTGGAGATGAATTTTGGCTATTACAAAGATTGGATAGCTCCAAGTGCGGAATTTGAGCGGATTACCGTTTTAGGGCGCTCTGTTATCGATTCCTTCCAATACCGTTTGGCTAGTGAAAACATTCTCGGTCCACGGGTTCGATCATTGTTGGAGTTGAACTTGACTCATACGGCGGCTCGCGAGAGACGGTATGGGGTTCAGCACTCTCTTAATATTGCCCTTGCCGAGCGTTGGGTGTTCCGAACGCAGGCCGGTTGGGTGACGGAGAATCCAGGATTTGAAGCCTTCTTCGCTGGTGGGACCCTTGAGCACGAATTGACGTCGTCATGGTTGGTGAGTGTTTTCGGGCGCTTCTATCACGATACGGGTGAGATTCAAAATTCCCTTCCAGCCTCAAATGCTCCTCCTGGTCTCGACAGCTATCAGATTGGGCTCGGTGTTCGCTGGCTCGGTGAGAGCTCAAGTATCAAGGTGACTGGAGGTCCTTATTTTACTCGATATGAGAAGGCGGATATTGAAGCACCGTTCTTTGAAGATCTTTATCGGAGTCGGGATTGGGCATCCATCCAGGTGGCCTATTCCTTGAGTTTTTAGAAACCTAAGGCACATTGTCGAAAGTTTGGGAATGAAGAATAGAATTGGAGCGAATAGATTTGGGCGCGGGTTCTTGCTGCTAGTCACAATGATGACCTTGTCGCATGGGGCGGAGCGGGTTGCCGCACAGGAAAAGCAACTTGGAGATATCGCCGATGACTTTCAATTGGTCAATGTTATGACCAATGAGCCGGTCAGCTTGAGTGATTTCGAGGGCTCAATCGTTCTGCTCGATTTCTTTTTCTACTGGTGAAGTATCTGTCGAGATAACTCAGCGGTCGCTGAGAGGGAAATTAACCAGTACTATCGGGAACGTGGTGGAAACCCCGCTGGGGTTCCGGTTGTGGTGGTAGGTCTAGAGAAGGATGCCTTCGGGATCGGTTCTGGGGGGACCTTGTTCTTCGCGGAACGAACGGGGCTCGAATTGGTTCTGGACGATTCGGATCACGTGGCGCTCAATCAGTTCTTTTCTCCGAATCGAGGTGAGGGAACGAACAACTCTGATTTCGTTGTGATCAACGGGGTGGCGAATTCACCGTCTCACGAGCAGTGGGAGATCGTTCACCTACGTTCCTTCCGTCCTTCGATTCGAGATTTTAGGGCGGCCATTGATTCGATTGAAGCCGGTGGAGACCCATTGAGCCCAGCGGAGCCCCCGGTGTTGTCTTCGCCTCGTCGGGTTGGAGCCCAATTCTCTTTTGATGTTCAGGGAACCCCGGGCCATTTGGGTGTCGTTGAGTTTTCTGTGGATGGCGTAACCTGGGAGGTGCTCCAGGAACTGGCATTCGGAGAAGAACCAATCCAAGTGCTTGATACGGTCTCCGATGTTGCTGGCCATCGCCTTTACCGGGTTCTGAGTGTTGAGTAATGGAGTCGATGCGAAAGCCAGAAACTCTCAAGCGAATTTCCGAAACCGGATATTGACAGAATTGGAGTGGAGCACGATATTCCACGGCTCTGTTGCCTCGGTAGCTCAATGGTAGAGCAGTTGACTCTTAATCAATTGGTTGTAGGTTCGAGTCCTACCCGGGGTACCACTTTAGTGTTTTCCCATCAGTATTTCCTGGCTTCAAAACTCGTATTGTGTGCTGTGTCGGGCAATTGAGAGTAGAATCGGTGAATATGATGGAATATATTAGTGAGATTAATTCATGGGGATCGCCCCTTGGTATAGGTTGTTTCTTCCTCTTTACCGGTCTCGGCTTGGCTATTTTTTTCTGCGGTCTCTCCGTTCTGGTGAAGAGTGGGAAGAGAGAGCGAGATTAACCAAGCTCATTTTCTGTTATCCGCTTGAAAGGACCTTCGCTCGGCGCTCGGCGAGCGCGAATGAATAGGCCCTCGCTTCCCTGGGCGATTCATTAAATCCCTACACGCTCTACGGCTCACGAATCATTCTCTCGATCCGTGTCCCTTAGTCTCTCCTGATACAGTCTGCGATACGCAGTCGAAGCGAATTGTTTTTCTATCGGTTGTCTCCCTTGATCTTCTCAGAGATCGGGCCTCCCTGACTCGATTTTTGCTTGAATTTGGAGCGGTTTAGGTTTCTATAGAGCGCGTACCCCTTAATCCTGAATCAAAGGACATACGTATGACGTGTAGTTGGACGAAGTTACGGAATTCAGCTCGAGTCGCCACGCTGGCTGCTCTCATCGCTGGGTTTTCTCATCTCAAAGCCCAGGACCTGGCTAGTGGTCTAGTGGCTTACTGGCCACTGGATGTGGTACAGGGAACAAAGACTCCTGATCTGGTGAACGGCTATGATATGGAGCTTAATAACCTAAGCGCGGATGACCTGGTTCCAGGTCAATCCGGAAACGCAATGGCCTTCGATAATGCTCGTCAGACCTTGTTGTCTCGTGTGCATGAAGCGGGCGAAGATTTGCCAGCCAATCAACATGCTTCTTGGACGCTGTCAATTTGGGTGCAACTCGATGGCAATGGGCAGAATGACCTGCGTATCTTCTCTGAAGGAAATACCGAAGACAGTAATCCCTTGTTCAATCTAGGTACTCACAATGGTGGGGCTTCTGGGCAGTTGGATGTATTTATCCGAAACGGCGCGGGTGGCTGGCCAACCGTTGGGCATATCTACAGTGAGCAAGAGCCCTTTGATGGGACCTGGCATCATGTGGTTTGGGTTGAAGACAACGGTGCTCGCTCAATCTATATCGATGGAAATCTAGATAGCCTAGAGATTGAAGCTGCTCCTATGGAGGGTGATTTCCCGGTAAACAATACCACTATCGGTGGAATTTTACGTGCTTCGGCATCCCATTGGGTGAGTGGTAATCTTGATGAAGCCGCGATCTGGAAACGTGCTCTCTCGGCAGATGAAATCGCTGAGGTACGAGACAATGGCTTGGGTTCGGTGTTCTCACCGCTTGGAAATGGCCTTGTTTCCTACTGGCCGCTTGATGAAGTTCAAGGGACCAAGACTCCTGATCTCGTAAACGGCTATGATATGGAGCTCAACAATCTTACTGCCGATGATCTTGTTGATGGGCAGTCAGGGAAGGCAATGGCGTTTGATAATGCTCGCCAGACCCTTTTGTCTCGCGTTCACGAAGCAGGCGAAGATTTGCCTGCGAATCAGCACGATTCATGGACCCTCTCCTTGTGGGCTCAGCTAGACGGTAATGGTCAAAATGATCTTCGAATTTTCTCCGAGGGGAATACTGAAGATAGCAATCCTCTTTTCAACCTGGGTACTCACAACGGTGGGGCTTCTGGTCAATTGGATGTTTTTATTCGAAATGGAAACGGTGGCTGGCCAACGGTTGGGCACATTTACAGTGAGCAAGAGCCGTTCGATGGTAGCTGGCATCATATCGTTTGGGTTGAAGATGGTGGTGCCCGCTCGATCTATGTTGACGGCAACTTGGATAGTCTTGAAATCGAAGCTCGTCCTGAAGAGGGAGAGTTTCCCGTCAACAACACGACGATCGGTGGCATTCTTCGCGCTTCTGCCTCCCACTGGGTAACCGGAAATCTCGATGAGGTTGCTATTTGGAAACGTGCGCTCTCGGCTGACGAGATCAGTGAGGTGAATAGCAATGGCTTGAGCTCGGTATTCCCTGCGTTAGCCCGAGGGTTGGTCTCTCATTGGCCTTTGGATGAAGTCCAAGGAACCAAGACTCCGGACGTCGTGAGTGGCTATGACATGGATCTCAATAACTTGGAAGCAAGTGATCTCGTTCCCGGTAAGAACGGCAACGCATTCATGTTCGACAACGGGCGTCAAACGCTTCTCTCACGTGTGCATGAACCCGGCGAAGCGCTTCCTGCCAACCAGCACGATTCATGGACTCTTTCTATCTGGGCAAATCTCGATGGCAACGGGCAGAATGACTTGCGTGTTTTCTCAGAGGGAAATACCGAAGACAGTAATCCCTTGTTCAACCTAGGTACCCACAATGGTGGGGCATCTGGACAGTTGGATGTTTTCATCCGAAATGGAAGCGGTGGCTGGCCAACGGTTGGACACATTTACAGCGAGCAAGAGCCCTTCGATGGATCCTGGCATCACATCGCTTGGGTCCAAGACGGTGCGTCACGTTCAATCTATGTCGATGGAAACCTCGATAGCTTAGAGATCGATGCCCGGCCGGAAGAAGGTGACTTTCCTGTCAATAATACCACCATTGGTGGTATCTTGCGGGCCTCAGCCTCTCATTGGGTTAGTGGTCAGCTTGATGATGCGGCTATTTGGAGTCGTGCCTTGAGTGAGGCAGAGATCAACGAAGTCATCAATAACGGTGTGCCTCGTGTGATTTCTCGTTCACAGCCAATCGTTATTCGTAGCTTTGCTGGTGACTTCCCTGCGGTGGTCAAGGGAGATACGGTCGTGTTGCGCTGGGATGCGAGCGCTGATGCAACGCTTTCGATCAATCACGGAATCGGTGATGTCACCGCATCATCTCAGTTCGGTGTTGGGAGTGTTGAAGTTGCCTTGGAGGCAACAAAAACCTTCACGCTTACTGCTTCTCGAGATGGTCAGTCTGTTTCGACAGACTTGAAGATCAGTGCCCTCGACGGGGTGGGTGATGGTTGGGCATTGCTTGATAACTTCGATGCTTGGCCTCTAGGAAATATCAATGGGATCGGCTCATGGAAGAATCCTGAAGGGGATGCCGTTGTGGTTGAAGGTCCAGAAAGTCAGGCCTTGACCTTTCTTGCTGGGGCGGCTCTCAACGCGCTTGAACTGAAATCACGCACGATCAACGAAGGCGAGAAGACGACCTTATTCTTCCGGGCATTTGTGGATCCGGAGTCAGAGTTCGACGGTCTGCAACTCAATATCGGTGTTTCCGAGAAACCCATTCGGTTTGTCGGTGATTTCGATGATGATGTCGGTCCTTTCGTTCGCTTCGATAATTCTGAAGGATTCGGTGTCGACGTCATGGCAACCGATGGTGTCGGAGGTGCTCCAGAGTGGATTAATGAGACACTCACTGAAGGGGATACCTACAACATCTGGTTGGATATCGACAATCGTTCCGTTGAAGACGGTGACCTTTTCAATATTCACGTTCAGAAAGTCGGTGACGAGCGCAAGACCCTTGTCGAAGGATTCACGTCAGATCGAAATCCTGCTGGTTCAGCGGATCTCGGTGCTGTCTTCCCGCAACTGGATACCCTATTTACGGTAGCCTTTGGCGGTAGTGCATCGGATGGGTTGGTTCAATTCGACGATTTCTATCTTGGCACCACGGGCTCATTCAGTGAGTCCATTCCTGTTGCTGTTCAAGCAACAGAATTCATTGCTGAGGTCGAATCACCGATTACCGAACCTCCTGTTGTGGTCGAACCACCGGTCGTCGAACCACCGGTTGTGATTCCTCCAGTCGTCTTGCCTCCTGTTCCTGGTGGGCCTGCAGGTGAGATTACCGGCGTTGTCGCCAATGCTGACGGGTCGTTCACTATTAGCTACACTGGTACGCTTCACGGCAGTGCAGATGTGGCGGGTGACTTTGCCCCAGTTGATGGTGCTACGTCTCCGTTTACGGTGAATCCTGGCGCTGGTGAAGCAGTTCAGTTCTACATCGCACGGTAGACTGTAGGATATTCGATAGGAGTTTTCTATCAGGCAAGGGAGACCGGCTATGCTGGTCTCCCTTTTTTTATTGCTGGAAGGAAGAGAATCGCTGTCATCTCGAATGGTCCGTCGTCTACGGCCTAGGTTGCTGTTTTCATTGTCGTTTCGGCGGAAATCCGATGGTTTTGCTCTAATGCCCCTGATCAAACCGGCACGCTTGATGCTGTTCTAACCTTGTCGAATAGAGATCTTCGATCGCTTTGGCGAGGTAGATCAGAAAGGAAGGTTATGGGCGTGTTTGTTTCAGCTCACGGTGAAATTGCGGAAGAGTCCAACTCGACTCTGAGGGATTTGAAATCCCCAGACTGGGAGAGGTGGCTTTTAGGTTCTCGGCCACATCGAGCCTTGCTTAGAGCTCTTGGGATTGTTCTCGTTGGCGCCTTTCTTTTGCAAACAATTGTTCTCCCTCTTCGTGTCGATGGGAATAGTATGGAGCCGAGCTTTCACTCCCGTGAATTTCTGCTGGCGGAGCGGCTCTCCTATCGATTTCGAACGCCTCAGGTTTCCGATGTGGTCGCGATCAAAACGAACCAGAACGGTGTGACCATACTCAAACGGATCATTGCTGGGCCTGGCGATACTGTTGCCATGTCGGAGGGACGATTGAGTGTGAATGGAGTTTGGCTATCGGAATCCTACGCGAAGACGACAGACGGGTGGAGTATGGCTCCGATTTCTCTCGGGGTTGACGAGTATTGGGTCATTGGCGACAACCGTTCGGTTTCAGTCTTCGGAAAGGTTCACAGAGGGAACATTCTTGGAAAGGTATGGTGAGTTACGATGAAGACAATGCTTGCGGTGCTGTTGATGATTGGCGCTTTGGTGACGGATGTGCCTGTTGCCTGGAGACCTTGGCTGACAGACGCTTCGCTAAAGTTGACTTTGTCGCGCAGTGCGAAGGAGCTAACCCGCTATTTCAAAGATGCGACGAACTCGGATTGGCTGCAGTTCATTGACGGATTGACTCCGAACGCCAAGATACGGCTTTCGCTTCTCGGGCAGGAATTTCGTTTCGATGGGCAGGCTGAGGTTGCTAAAACGATCCGCTGTCATCATGAGTTGCTTCGTGGCTTGACGCTCAAGGCCTCGAACGCCGTGGTCGTCTCAGAAGCTGGTCGCTTGGCGTCGGTGTTGGTTCAGGCCGTGGTAGGCAGCGACGGGCACGGTTTCGCTGAGCCTGTGATGCTGCGCTTGGCTCTCATCAAGGTCAATGGTCGTTGGCTCATTCATCAGGTTGAAACGGTGGAAGGCTACATCTCACTAATCTGACCGTATATTTCGGTTTCGGTGTTTTCCTTGCACAATTTTCCTGACCGGGTCTGATACTTGCTCTTATACTCAATGCCGTGATGGCGTGTATGTTGAGAAGAGAAAGGGCTCGTTGATGACTCAAGCAATAATGGATCCAGAGGAAGTTCGGCGCTTTGCCAAAGAGCTTAAGAATTTTAACTCGGGGTTACAGCACGGGATGTCCTTGCTTGAGGCTCGGTTCAAGGCCTTGGGAGATAGCTGGCAAGATCAAGAACATCAGCGGTTTGCTGACGAGTTTAGTCAGACCATGCGCTCCTTGAAAAAATTTGTTGAGGTTTCTAATCAACATACGCCTCTTCTGTTGCGCAAAGCGCAACGCATTGAGGATTATTTGGAACAACGCTAGTCATGCCAGACAAGGCTCATCTAACCTCACTAGATGCACTCGACTCGTTTCGTAGTCGGATGATTCAGTATTTGGAGAAAGCGACCACGGTTCTCGATGAAGTGAATAGTGAGGTGCGAGGAACGTCCGCATGGCTAGAGGATCGACAGAAACCATACTGGGAGCAACAGATTCGAGTTCGGACACGTGCTCTCGAAGAGGCGCAGCATGAGGCCTTTGGGGCGCGTTTGTCTCAGTTTCGGGAGACCAATGATGCGCAGCAAATGGCGATTCATCGGGCGAAGCGAGCCTTGCGTGAGGCAGAGGAAAAGCTTCGGCGGGTCAAGTTGTGGTGTCGCCGTTATCAGAGTGACGTAGAACCGCTGGGGCGCGAAGTAGAGAAATTGCGAACGGTTCTCGTAATGGATTTGAAGAAGGGCGCGAGTCACTTGGAGCGTATCTTGAGAGCTTTGGATGGGTATGCCGCCCGCCAGGCGGCTTTGCTTGAAGAGCGATCAGAGATGTTAGAGGGACTAGGGAGCGAGACAAGCGATGCTGGTCCTCCAGGAGCCGGCATGACTGAGGAGACCGGGAAGTAATTGTTGTGAGTTTGCCAGGACGAAATCAGTTGATGACCTTGACCAAAGAGCTCCTGCGTAGCTGGGAACAGACGCGCGCTGTTTGGAAGGATCAGAAAGCGGAGGAGTTCGAGCAAACTTATCTTAATGATTTGGAATCGAGTGTGAATCGAGCGATCTATGGAATGGAGAAACTCGACGGGATGTTGAAAAGGGTTAAGAAGGATTGTGGATAGTTTACTCACAGCAGGGAGAACGATTAAAGTCGTTGAGGAGCTTCGAGAAACCGTCAACGGACTCGTTGCTCGAGAAACAACGCTGATTGAAGCTCGCGATCAGGAGCTTGATGCCATTCGGCGGAAATACGATTTGCTCAAGGCGCGAGATCGTCAGCAGTCGGAAGAAGCGGCCGGGCGTGCGAGTGCGCAGCTACAGGCAAAAAGAAGCCGCCTCGAATCCAAGTATGACGGCCGGCAGCGATGGATCGAAGAATCCTTGAAGCGTGCGAAGGCGGCTTTGGATCATTCTGAAGAGCAAACGCTTAGTCAGCAAAAATACGAAAATCAAAAGGACCTCTTGCTGGCCAGCCGAAAGCACGATGCTGATTCTGTGGCTTTAGATAAAACCTTGAAGTCGTTCACGAATGAGCTGGATGTCGAGCTGGAAAGGTTTGAGGTAATCAAGGAACGGGTGTGGCGAATCGGACGGGTTTATTCACCTCTGAGAAAGTCCTTTGAAAGAGAGCCTGAAGATTCATCGGGACATGAGGTTTACGCTGATGAGTATCAGGGCCTAGAGGAGTTGCGGGCAGAGCTTCAGAGAATTGAAAAGGGACTGGGGGGCTCGCTTCGAACTTCAGTGGTCAGGTTTTTTTCGGCGGTGCCTTTTTGGATGATTCTATTGTTGATTAGCGTGTCGGTGGGGCTGGGGTATGCCTTTCCTCAGATTGGTGATTTGCTTGGTATCAATCCTGGTCAGATCCTGCAGGGCGGTCTCATCGCTAGCGTGGCGGTCAGTGTCGCGTATGGGGCGGGGTTCCTTTTGGCGAAGCGGCCGGTTCAGCAACTCATTGGCCACATTTGGCGGGTTCATGGACTGAGTGCCCAGTGCCGTGACGCCGCAAGGAGGAGTCGAGAACGAGCAATTGTTGTTGTTCAAGATGCATTGCAGGAGGTGGAGGGACGTTTGGAGAGCGCGTGGCAATCAGTGAGGCGGCAATCCGCGCAGACCCTTCGGGCCGGAATGGAAAAACTGGACAAGCAATCGCTGCGATTGTTGGAGAAGAACAAGTCGATGCGGCAATTGGCTCTGGCTTCCGTATCCGAATCTGAAGGCGGGGCCTTGGGCGTCGGGGCTGAGGAACGGGTGGGCGGTACGAAGATCGCTGCCGAGCAAGCGGCGTTGGAGGCTGAAGTTGTAAAGCGTTTTGCTGATGAGATGGATACCCTTGTTGGTGAATGGAATGAGCGTGTGCCCAAACGGGTTGACGAGTTAGAACGGAGTGGAGGCGCTGGAGCCATCGAATCCTGTTGGGGTTCTGATACATCGGCCTTGCAGCATTGGCAGGCGCCCAGGGAAGGAAATCCTGCAGGGCAATTTGCGTCTCTATCGTTGAATTGCGGCCGTATTGTGGAAGCCCTGCCAGTTGATCCCCGAATGGATTGGGATGCTGCGGGAACTCTTCTTGTTCCTCTGGCTGTTAAGATGCCGCTTGGGGAATCGGTGCTGTTTGAATCTGATGGGACGAGTCCTCAGGAGGTTGTGAACGCGATGAACGAAATCGTCTTGCGGCTTCTGATGAGTTCGCCGGTAGGGCGCCTGCGGTTTACTCTGATCGACCCTGTCGGGCTGGGGCAGAACTTTGCCGGGCTCATGCATTTGGCTGACTATGATGATCAGATCGTCAATCGGCGTATATGGACGCAATCAGCTCAGGTGGATCAGTGTCTAAAGGATCTCACGGAACACATGGAGAAGGTCACTCAAATGTATCTCCGCAATGAATATGACTCGCTTGCGGAATATAATAGGGTGGCTGGGAATGTGGCTGAGAAGTTTCACCTGCTGGTTGTTTCGGATTTTCCTGTTGGCTTTAGTGAGTCCGCACTCCGTCGTTTGCAAAGCATTGCCGTAAGTGGTCCCCGCTGTGGCGTGTTTCTAATTCTTCACCGGGATCGAAGACAGCCATTGTTGGATGATTCCGTATTGGATGATCTGAGGAAACATTGTGTTTGGCTTGAGTCTCATGGAAGTGACTACCGTTTGGGGGCATTCCGTTGGCGAGGTGCCGCTCTTAACTGGAATGAAAGTCCAGACTCTCAATCGGTGATTGATCTGATTCATCGCATTGGTCAAGCGAGTGTGGATTCGAATCGGGTCGAAGTTCCATTTTCTCATGTCGTGCCGCCTGAGGAGACTCGTTGGTCGCTTGAAACCGGTGAAGTGATAAAAGTTCCGATTGGTCGAACGGGAGCGTCGAAACTGCAATATTTGACTCTCGGGAAAGGGACACAGCAGCATGCGCTTATTGCCGGGAAAACGGGGTCGGGTAAATCGACTCTGTTTCATGTGATAATCACTAATCTCGCACTTTGGTGTCGACCGGATCAAGTGGAGTTCTATCTCGTGGACTTTAAGAAGGGCGTCGAGTTCAAGTGCTATGCCACCCATCGGCTGCCGCATGCTAAGGTCGTTGCGATTGAAAGCGATCGTGAGTTTGGCCTGAGTGTGCTTGAACGGGTGGATCAAGAATTGCGGCGACGTGGTGATTTGTTTCGTGACCAGGGAGTGCAAGACTTGGCGAGTTACCGGAAAGCAGCTCCCGGTGAGATGCTGCCGCGAACCTTGGTCTTGATTGATGAATTTCAAGAGTACTTTGTTGAAGATGATCGTGTGGCGCAGAACGCCGCAGTCTTACTGGATCGCATCGTCAGGCAGGGACGAGCGTTCGGGATTCATGTGATTCTTGGGTCTCAGACCCTTGGGGGGGCGTACACCTTGGCGCGAACGACTTTTGCCCAGATGGTTGTGCGCGTGGCACTTCAATGTGATGAAGCAGACTCGTATTTAATTATGGATGAAAACAATTCGGCTCCGCGCCTATTATCTCGTCCTGGCGAGGGAATCTATAATGATAGTAGTGGCGCGACAGAGGGGAACAGTCCATTTCAGGCAGTCTGGCTTTCTGACGAGGAGCGTGACGGCTATTTGCAGGAGATTCGGAGATTGGCAGAAGAGCGGGTGGGATTAGATCGCGTCCCAGTTGTTTTTGAGGGGAATGCTCCAGCGAAGATTGAGGATAACCAAGAACTGCGACAGTTGCTTGAGAATGGGGCGGATACCATCTCTCAGACCGTGCGAGCCTGGTTGGGAGCTCCAAATTCGATCAAGGGGCCAACGAACGCTGCCTTCGATCTTCAAAGCGGAAGCAACCTGCTCGTCTTGGGACAGAATGAAGAAATGGCTTTTTCATTGGTTCTTTGTGGCCTCGTTTCATTGGCGGCCCATTATCCGGCTGAGGGCGCTGAGTTTGTGATTGTAGACGCCATCGCAGAGCACTCACCCCAGCGTGAGCTGCTGGACCGGGTGCTCTCGTTCATGCCGCATCGCGTTCGAACTTTGAAGGACGAAAGCTTGGAGACGGTGATGTCTGACCTTAGCGCGTTGCTTGAAACTAGGGTAACCAACAACGATCCGGCGGGGGCCGTTTTCGTTGTCGTCCTTGGTATTCAGTCGTTCAAGAAACTTCGACCTGAGGATGAGTTTAGTTTCTCCGCCAGTGATGAATCAATGGGGCCGAAACCCGGGGACGTCTTTGATCGCATCATTCGAGAAGGTCCGGCTGTCGGTATGCGTGCCCTCGTGACCGTTGATTCCTACAATAGTTCCCAACGGTATTTGAGCCGAAAAGCATTGTCTGAATTTGAGATGCGTGTTCTGTTTCAGATGAGCGCTAACGATTCAGCTGCATTGATCGATAGCACAAAAGCGAGTCAGCTGGGGCTTCATCGAGCCTTGTTTTACAATGAGCGAAAAGGACACCTTGAGACTTTTCGGCCCTACGCCTTGCCGGGAAACGCTTGGTTGACTGAGGTTGAAGCACTGCTTGGAGGGGAGCGTCGCGAGGTGGAATCAACGCCGAGCTGATTAGCCTTGGAGAGATGATCTTGCTCTCTAGCCTTCGAGCTCTTTTTTCGTTGTTGCGTGAAGCGCCTCGTACTCTGCTCGGATCTTATCTTTGTTTGCGCGATCCATTCGGTCGATGAAGAGCAGCCCATTTAGGTGGTCTGTCTCGTGTTGGACTGCTCGGGCCAGGAGTCCCTCACAGCGAAATTCTAATGTTGAACCGTCTGGTTGTAGGGACTCGACATCGATCGTTCTTGGGCGGCTCACGTCGCCATAGATCTCAGGGAAGCTGAGGCAGCCTTCTTGCCCTAGCTCATAGTCCTCATGTTGGGTGATTTTCGGATTGAGGAGAACGAGTGGCATATGGTCGTTGAGTTCAACTTCCTCGCCGTTAATCCACATAGTCGATTCCCGATCTTTGGATTCACTCACATCAATGACTGTCAGTTGAATCGCAAGATTAATTTGCTGTGCTGCCAGGCCGATGCCATGAGCCTCGTCCATTGTTTCCAGCATGTTATTAATGAGTTCCTCCAATCCTTCCATCTCGGGATCAGCGAGTGCACCTTTTTGGCGGAGGACGGGATGACCATATTTCACGATCGGTAAGACCATGAGTATATTTTGAATTGTGAACTCGACTTAGGGCAAGACGAAAGGCGACGTCATTTGCGCTATCCTGGGATCAAGGTAGTAAATTGGCGGGTTCTTTCGGTGTGGGGTTAGCACTTACTGTGCGCTGGGCCAGTTGCGAAGGATCTCTGCGAGATCGCTGACAAGGGGGCTACGCCCTGAGCGTACGTAGTGACCACTGCTTGAAACTCCTAAATTGAGGGACATCGTTGGAGAAAGTCCGAGTAATTGCCCTAAGCAGAAGCCGGCATTGAAATGATCCCCAGCCCCTGTCGTGATAACCGGTTTTTCAACGAAAGGACCCGGAACCCAGGTAGTCTCGTTCTCAGTAACCGCGAGGGCGTAAGCCACCGGGTGGACGACAAGGACATCGACATCGAGTTTCTCGAATAGCTTCTCCGTTAGCAGGCAACGTCCTTCCCTTGTGTTGGCTCCAATGGGGATTCCGTAGACTTCGGCTAATTCCATGGCTTCTTTTTCATTGAGCCCAAGGATGACCCTCAGGTGTTTGCGAAATCGGCCCAAGAGTGTCATTGCGTGAAGAAGATCTTCGTTCTCTCGCTTTTCAGGGTCGCAAAGGTCGAAGAATCCGACTCGATTGGCACTTCGGTCGGGTAAGAGACCATCATCGAGAATCGCTTCCCAGATTTCGCTCATGTAGGGAACCATCGTCCAATTGACGAATGAGATGAGATTCGCCGAGGTGATTCGATTTTCTAAGGTTTCCCTTCCCATCCGTTCTTGAATGACCGGCCACCGGATATCGTTGAGTGGGGTCATTTTCCCCAGCATGAGCTTCCCATCGTCAAACTCGAGGGCGTCCGTATGAGCAGCGTCGGCAATTGAGAAAACGTCGCTCTTGTCTGCGAGAGTTTGGAAAACGGGATGCATGTTGGGATAGCCAAGGGCACCTACGTAGGAAACACCTACGCCGAAGGCTGCAAGAGCGTTCGCCATGATGGGGCCGTTGCCTCCGAGTTTCACTCGCTGGGTGACGAGTTCAATATTCGTGCTTTTTCCGGCGGCTTCGGCGATGCGGTTGGCGTACTCCAGTATCGTTGGAATGCGTTGGAAATGGTTTGCGTCCTCCCGTTTGTCGACAACATGAATGATCTCATCGACAAAGCCGTCTAGGCCGACGAAGGCCTTGAGGGAGTCTGCTCGTTGCGATTCACGAGTGAGTGCTTCGAGACATTGAGAACGTGTTTCTTCTGGGGATGACATAGAATTCCCTTGGATGCCTGTTTCTATCGGTGGCGATAATCTACGTGCGGCCTGGACTCAATCAGGGTCGATGCCGCAAAGCTGAATGATCCTCTCAAGATCTTCATCTGAAAAGAACTTTACTTCGACAGTGCCCTTTCCTTCGTTGTACTTGAGAGCGACCTTGGTGCTGAACCGTTGACAGATTTTCTCCTCCAGCCGTTTGATGTTCGGATCTTGCTGCGCGGCTTTCGGAGGGGTGGGTTTCGTCGGGGGG
>CAJXVR010000013.1 GCA_913061285.1 uncultured Verrucomicrobiota bacterium
GGAATTCTTAGGGAATGCCTTATGGAAGGGAGACGAGGAAGATCTGTTCAAAGTCTATCCCCCGGGCTCTCCGCAACGGGCTGCCTTGGCGGGGCGAAGTTTTGGGGTCGATTATTTCCCTCATGGTGGAATCGTGGCGGCCGGCAGCATCGCACTGCCTTCTCTGCTTGCGGATGCGCCTCCTGAAGCGCTGGGGGTCCTATTCGGTGATGGCGATATCTTTGCGAAGTTGGAGGCGGCGGCCGAGGTGATTGATGACTACATCTTGAATGTGACACCTGCGGGGAGTATCGCTACCTATCTGCCGGCTCCGAATCCGCCGATCTTGACGGACGATGAAGGTGGTGCCTTAAGCTCTCA
This sequence comes from uncultured Verrucomicrobiota bacterium, assembly GCA_913061285.1. GTDB lineage: Bacteria > Verrucomicrobiota > Verrucomicrobiia > Limisphaerales > AAA164-E04 > UBA2970. Next base: position 361 of record CAJXVR010000013.1, read on the forward strand.
GGAGATGATGGAGGCTATCTTGTCAGTTGATCCCACTCAAGTGGCTCTTGCACCACTTTATCCTGCTGAATTGATCTTTCTCGAAGGCACGTTAAACGGTCAGTTTCTTGGCGTCCCGATTGTGGAAGCCTCGGTTGAAGGAAAGTTTGCGAATGCCCAGACAGGCGAACCTGGTGGCTTGGAAGCTATATCTCGTGTGCCCGATGGTTCGTGGCTCAGTCCATTTCTGGCGTCTGCTGAGTTGGCGGTTCGATTCACTCAAGCTCCTCCAATGAGCATTGAGGACTTCTTTTTGACGGTGCGAGAGCGTATTCAGACGGCTCTCGATGCGGGGCGGGATCAGGATCCTGCCGAGCTAGCTGCGCTGGTAGAACAAGTCCGAGAAGATTTCATACTCGGAATGCCTCGGACGGCCATTACCGCTTCACTGGATCGTCTGCGCGTGCCGACGCCTTTCTCGACCTGGTTTGTTCCGGGGCAAGCATCGGCGAGCTTTTCGGCCTTTTCCCCTTACTTCGATCCCGAACCTAGCGAGGAAGATCCCTTGGCAGAGGTGAAACGCAAGGGGGGGATTGCGGTAGAAGCCAGTGGCTCCTTTGGCGGATTCCTGAACATGCCCGAGCTAGTGCTCTCGATGACGCCTCCGACATTGAACGAGCTACCGTCCCTGCATGCGACCGGGAGGGTGGCTCCTTTCGAGTTTCCGCCTAGTGTCGCTCGTCCGTTGATTCGCCTGGAGTCGTTAACAGGGCAGGCATTTATCGATGGCGCTGCTGATTTCGGTTCGGATGGGGAAGTGAGTGTTTCCCTCAGTCCGATGGCAGTTTCATCGCCCGTGCTCACGTCTGTCACTCCGATGCGTCTGTACGGAGCAAGCCCTGAAGATCCGGTGATCCTTCGCTCCAGTGGCGAGTGGGCGGCGACGCTGGAAATGGGCGGTACGATAGAACTGAAACTTCCTGACGGAACGCCTGCACTTCGTTTTGGAGATGGCGATGATGCCTTCCTCGCTCAGATGAATGGGACGGGATTCAATCAGGCTGCGATTCATCTCACCTTTGATCAGACACTCGTCGTTACGGCCTTCCCGGGAAATGGCTTGTTGGAACAGACCATCGCGTTGAGCCCTGGATTCGATCAGTCGTTAGAACTTTTTGTTAGCAGTGATGGAACCTTCTTCATGGAAGGCACAGTCGGTGAGGCTTTCGCTGCGCCTCTGGGCAACCTTCCTGTTTCGAATCTGAGATCTGGGGCTCGCGTGCGAATTAGCAATACGGGATTAACGATCAATGGTGAGTTTGGTGGAGGGGCCCTGGACTTGGTGGGGATTCCCGAAGTGACCGGTTCCTTGAACATTAGTTTGGCGAATGGAATCAGTTTTGAGGCGGATGCCTCGATTCCGCCCACATCCTTGCCGCTACGCTATGGGGTGTTCCAGGTCGATGCGATCGATGATGATGCGGGGATTCCCTTGGAGGTTTCTACCGATGGCTTCGTCGTCGGAGGCGCCACGCTCCGTGTGCCGGGTATCAGTACCGATCTCCTTAGGCTCGAAGCCTTGCAGTTGAATGCGAATGGGGATTTCGCGGGCAGCGCTCGTAATGGCAACTTCTCGATTCCCGATTTCTTCACCCTATCCGCAGGAAATATCTCGTTTGTCAAAGAAGGCGAAGAAGTCTCACTTTCCTTCTTGTCTCCGAGGCTAACCCTCTTGCCGAACTCGCCGATGCAAACGACCATGTTAGCACCGGTGGATCGGATCGAAATTCAGTCCAACGGGCGGATGTATGTCGATACCGAGACGCGGACCATTCCACTACCGGGAGGGGGCACCGCATCGGGACGACTCGAGTTTGGCTATGAACCGGACGGAGCGCTGCCGCTGCCCGAGGTGGACGTGCGAGTGGTTGATTTTGGAGGCGTCGAATTAGGGCAAAATGCCGTTCAAACAGTTCGCCTGACAAACATCGGGGGGGCAACATTGGTTGGCTCCAGCGTGGTCGAAGAGGGGGTTCCGGTTTTCCAAGTGTCGCCGCCTCTTTACGTGTTGGAACCGGGTGAGGCCATTGACCTTCAGGTGTATTTCTTTCCTCGCTCATCTGGGACCGTGAATGGGGTCTTAAATCTACCGAGTACTCGCTTCGAAGATCTCAGGCTGGTCCTGACCGGGAGCGGGATCTCGCGCCCCATCTTCCACTCGAGCGTGACTGAGACAATGAGTTTTGGGGATCAGCCCGTTGGCGGTGGAACGAATCGGCAGCTGCTCGTCAGTAATATTGGCACAGAGATCTTACAGGTGACTGACACGCAGCTGGAGGGGCCGGTTACCGTTTCACCGTCTTCGTTCATGCTGGAACCTGGAGACTCGCAGCGCTTGTTCTTAAGCTTCCGACCGACCAGCGAAGTCGCTTATGAATCGACACTCACGTGGTATACCAACGAATCAGATGAAACGCGCACCCTTGAACTCGCAGGAGTCGGGACGCAATTCCGTTGGTATGAGCAGCGGGATGGGAGCCAGATTGTTCGTGATATCTACATGGTGGATGAGAATTTGGGATGGGCTGCGGGCGATCAAGGTCTCTTGCTTCGGACCACGAACGGTGGTCGAGCGTGGTCGTCAATGCGCTCTCCGACGTTTAGCACCCTAAATGCCGTCGCTTTCACGAGTGATGGGGGAACAGGGTGGATTGCTGCGAACGGAGGCTTGGTTTACAAGACAGAGGATGGGGGATTGAGCTGGCAAGCCGTCACCCACGAGTTTGTGCAGGATCCGATTTATTCTTGGAAAGATCTAGCCGTCTATGGCGATCGCGAGAGAGTTATTCTTGTGGGAGAGAACTCAAGTAACGGCCGAGCGGCCCTTACCTGGCAGAACACCAACACCAGCTATCGAACCCTCGATGTCGACGGAGGACCTAGCCTTTATGGAGTTTCGGCTCAGGGAAGAATCATCGCTGCCGTAGGATCGGATGGATTGCTCGTCTATACCTTGAATACGATTCGATGGAACGAGGAGTCTATTGAAGGTGCCAATACGATGACGCTTCAAGGCGTCACCGTTGATGAGGAGGGGGCTGCCGTCGTTGTGGGCGCAAACCAAATCTTCCACACCTCGGAGTTGGGCGAGTTTTGGACCCAAGTGGAGGATCCGGGAACCTCTCAGTTGCTCTACGATGTCGATCGTTCTGGAAATCTGGTTTGGGCGAGTGGCGAGAGTGGCGTTGTGATTCGTAGTGAGGATGGTGGGCTTAGCTGGACGCCAGAGTCCGTCAACACAGGCTCGAGTATGTATGCGATTGCCGTGAAAGGTTCGGCGGTTTGGAGTGGGGGGCGTCGGGGTGAAATCCATCATCGACCGGATAGTTTTCCCACTCATCCGCTCTTAGTTGCCAGTTCGGATCGCGTAGACTTTGGGGTGAGAGCCCCTGGGCGGGCCGTGGCCCAGACCCTGCTCTTGCGAAACGTGGGCCCTGATGTGCTGACGTTTTCAAGTCCTTCGATTGTCAGTGATTCTGAGTTTAGTATTCAGGGAGCGGATATAACGGAGCTCGCTTCGGGGCAAACTGCTCGTGTGCGGGTTGTGTTCTCGCCTGGCGAACCTGGTGTGCGGACGGGACAGATTGAGTTGCAACCAGTGGGAGATTCGATCGAGTCGTTCACGATAGCACTTGTCGGCGAAAGTGCCGGGACGTCGTGGGGGCCTATGATCTCTCCGACTAGTGATCAGTTCTGGGATATTCAGTTCGTCTCAGACAAGCGCGCGTATGCCATGACTGAGGATGAAGTCTATCGGACAAGCGACGCTGGGGAGAACTGGGTGGCACTCAACGCCAATCCTCCTGGGCCCTTGGGGCGGTTGTATTTTGTGAATGAACGTCTTGGCTTTGTCGTTGGAGGAACCAGTGGAAGTCGGAGCTTTGGGCTGACAGAACAAGGTCAGAGCACGATTCTTAAGACGACGAATGGCGGTGACACGTGGCAGGTGTTGACGACGGGTGTGAAGCATCGGATCACTGACATCTTGGTGCCGAATCCGAACGATGAGGATCGCATATACGCGATGACTGAAATGTACACCTCGGGCAACAGTAATCGATTTGCTGTCATTCTCCGGTCGATCGACGGAGGGGCGAGCTGGACGACATTGGGAGTGCCTAACAGCGTCTTTCTTGGGGGGCAAGCCCTCTATGTCACGCCGGACGAGGGGACTCTCTTTGTAGCAGGGGGGAATGTGCTCTATCGGTCCACCAATGGGGGAGACGCTTGGACTGAAGTCATTAGCTTCCGGGGCACGCAGTTGATCTACGACATTGAGTTTATTGATGCCGATCATGGTTGGTTGGTTGGAGAAAGTGGTTTGTTTCGAAGGACGGAGACAGGGGGGGCGAGCTCGATCTCTTGGCTAGCGGCTACCAGACTTCAAGCCGGCACGCTACGGCGAGTTCATTTCACCGACGAAAATGTTGGGTGGATGGCCGGCGAAGGATCGGGATTGAACAACGCGGAACCCTCTCTCTTCCGTTCTCTGGATGGCGGCAGAACTTGGGATAACACCTTAATCGATGGATCATTTACGGTCCGTTCCGTATCCGGGCTTTCTGCTGAAGAGGCTTATGCCTGCGGTAGCGATGGCGTGATCATGAAGTTCGCGCCGACAGAGTCTGTCTTGTTTGGTTTGGTGGTCGCCAGCGAGGTTATCGACTTTGGTGAGGTGTCTCGTGGAGAAGAAGTGGAGCGGACTCTCGAATATGTCAATGTGGGCAATGAGACCGTTCGCATCCAAGGACTGCAGTTCGCGACCGAGGGAAGTGGAGGAGTGTTTGACTACGACGGCGTTGTGCCATCGCAATTGGAGCCAGGAGAATCCTTTAGCGTCTCGGTGCGTTTTGCAGGGCGTCGGCCAGGCGTTTACGATGGCGAATTCCGCTTGGCCAATGACGGATTGAATGCCTTGGTGTCGACGGATGTGTCGGCCGTCGCAATGGTCGAGGATGAGGTTTTGATGTTGGACACATTCCCCACGGGCTTGTCTTTGCTGATCAATGGAGAATCTCGGACGACACCTATTGCCATCACGATTCGCCCGGGAAGTCTCGAGGATGGCGTGGTTCAACCCGGAGATGAGCTCGCGATCGAGGCGCCAGAGAGTTTTGAGGAAGGCGTCCTTGGCTACAACTTTACCGGATGGAAGCCTCGAGCAGAGCGGAGCTTTAGTCTGGAAGTGCCGCTCGAATCGGTGAGCTATACTGCGCACTACGACACGCAGATTGAGCCGACATTGCCGCTCATCAAAGCGCTTCCCGCGAACAGGCGTCAAGCGGCATTGAGACCTGCCGCTGTATTGGCTCCTGTCTTCATCTCCGAGTTCATTCCAACGGTGGATGCGCCTCCGGGGCCTTGGGTCCGCTTGTCGGGACCCGCGCTGGGTGAAGCAGCGACGATCGCCTTTCCAGGATTGGGGGCGTTTCCCTTGAATGTCTCCGCATACTTGTCTTCGGCTGGATTTGACATGAGCTTGCAATCCAAACCGCTACAGATTCCAGCCGATGCGTCGGCTGGACAGGAATGGCTCGCGATCAACCCGGGGTCGGTTGACTTAAGCTATGAGCGGGGTGGCCTGTTCCGTTTGTTCGCGGCCTCTGGTTCAGTGAGCGTGCTGGGAGCTCCATCGCCGGGAACGAGTCACGTCACGTTTGGGTTCGATCCTACCAAGGTGGGCTACTTGGCTTCCCTGACCCTCGACTCCGATACGCCGATCCTCCAGGGCCTGTGCGAATTTGGGGCGGGTAGTCGATTGACGGTGGATGCGCGGTCGGGGCTTGAGTTAGCGTTTGATGGTCGACTACGTTTATTCAATCAACCCGACGGAAATTGGGTCTACAATCGGGATTATCAATTTAAGACTGGTTTTCAAGACTTCGAAATCGAAGTGAATGATCTCTTGGCGAATAGTCCAATCTGGTCGGAAGGCCCCTTGTCGCTCTCGGCTGGAACATCGAGTCCTCGCTTGTTCATTCGACGGAATGGGAATAGCTACGAAGCGGGCCTTGCTAATGTTCGTCTAGGTGTGTTTGGAAATAATCTGACAATCAACGAGGCGGTATCAAACAGCAGCGGGCTGGTTGAAATGGAGATCGATGAGATCGACATAGATTTCAATGAATTGATTCGTTTCACGACGACGTCTGAATCGAGCATGGAATGGAATATCATTACCGGTGCTTACGCTTTGCGATTGTCGAAAGGAAATTTGGGTATTGTTGGAAATAACCATTGGCCAAGTGCTGGAGTCGAACTGCCTGCCTTTTCCATCGAACAGGAATCCTTCGTAAAAACATTCCCATTCGATGCCTTCAACTTTGCCGGTCTGAATCTTCCAGGAGGTTCGCAGACAGATGCCGAAAATGGCGATCGCTACTTCCGTTTAACGGCGAATGGCGGATCGGTTGGGTTTGCTGCTAGGACGGAAGTGAGCACGGCCATCGCAGATTTTGCGGTCGAGCTGAATGCGAATGCGGTGTCATTGTCGGGTTCAGCCATTGGAAAGATCGAGGTGGATCCGATTTTTCCCTTTATCAGGGAAGAAATCGAAATTGCCGGCGCGGAACTTTCCTATCGTTCGTGGGACGGTGATTATCCGTTTCGTGGGACGGTCACCTTTGGCGCCTTGGACCTTTTCGCCCGTTGGGGGCCGACAGTGGCAGAGGTGTGCTACAGAGGGATCTGCGTTGATTAAGGCTGGGTATCGGGGCTTAGTTCTTGAAAAACGCGATGCGATTTATCCGATGCCTAGTGGTTTTTTGGCAACCAATCGTGAGTGAATGTGCCAACGTGCCAAACGAACTATCAATCCCCGTGACAAGCGTCTTGAACTCAGACCGGTTCAATGACGGTGTGGCGTTCTTTTCAACGGAACACTTTAGGACACGGGCTACCCACATTCAGTGCGCTTCTTCGTCAACCGAGAGAGTCCTTGATTGGAGTGGCGAACGCTCGTTTGAAACGAGTTAGAAGTGAAGCTTGATCGGCTATGTGAATTAAGTTCTCTACTTAGGGCGTTGATTGCCGGGATAGGGCTGCGAGGAGGGAAGGGCGTTTAAGTGTTCAGTGAGACGGGGGAACCTTTCCAGGTAATAAACCTAAACGACCGGACCGCCCAGACTTGATTCTCAATTGAGTAACAATTCTACTTGGGAGATCGCTATATGGAGATCGGCAGCTCGAAATCGTCCAATGCAGAGGGTCCATAGCCGGGAGACTAACCAATCTTCCATCTTCAAACCTTTGGCATTGCTGGGGCTAGAGCTTGGCCTGTAAAATTAGCCCATGACTTGCGATCCGCTATCCTATATCTGCTCGGTATGATCCAGGAGCGGCTAACGTGCTGGCATGCCGGAAGAGGCTTCCGCCTAGCCAACGTACACGGCCGGGCGTTCCCAACATGCTGGGCTAAACAGAAAAAGGCACCATTCGTGTTCACTACCGAATGGCCCGATTTGGAATAACAGATTCAGGAAGCAGAAGGAACGCTCAGATGCACATTATTGGAACTCTATTTTTTGCCATTCTACTTGCCCTGCCTCTGCATGCAAAGCCAGTGAATATTGTCTGGATTGTTATTGAGGACGCGTCTCCCCATATCGGCTGCTACGGGGAAACGGTCATTAAGACGCCGAATATGGATCAGATGGCAAAGGATGGCGTTCGTTGCCACCATGCGTTCGTCACCAGTCCTGTGTGTTCACCCAGTCGGTCTGCGATGGTCAGCGGGATGTATCCGATGACGCTCGGCGCGCACAACCACCGGAGTCAAACGACCAAGGGAAAAGGGAGGGGAGCGCCTGCTTATCACGATAGTTATCGCCTGCCGGTGAAGCTGATTCCTGAATTATTTCGCGATGCCGGTTACTTCGTGACCAACATGGGGAAGACTGACTACAATTTTGTTGCGCCGGACGGGCTTTACGATGGCTCCGAGTGGAAGAAAGCGAATGTCGACGTGCCGATCTTTGCCCAGTTTCAGCTTTCCGGTGGAAAGAATCGTAGTGCCCCTGTCCGAGCCAATCCGGCAGCGTTAAAACTCCCGCCCTATTATCCCGACCACGCCGTGATTCGTCAGGACTGGGCGAATTACTTGAACTCGTGGGTGCAGACGGATAGAGAGGTCGGGAAAATACTAGCTGAGTTAGATGCCGCGGGGCGCCTCGATTCGAGCGCGGTGTTTCTATGGGCTGATCATGGTATCAGCCATTTGCGCGGCAAACAGTTCTTGTATGAGGAAGGCGTACGCGTGCCTTTGATTGTCCGTCTTCCGGGCAGACAGTATGCTGGCGAGGTGCGAGACGACCTTGTTGAACACATTGATATTGCGGCGACGTCGCTAGCTCTGGCTGGTATCGAAACTCCGGACTATGTTCAAGGCCATGACTTTCTGGCTATGGACCATGTGCCGCTCGATCACGTGTTCATGGGGCGTGACCGCTGTGACGAGACGGTTGATATTATCCGCGGTGTTCGTGATGAGCGATACAAGTACATCCGCAACTTCATGTCGCACGTTCCCCACGCGCAACCGAGTCAGTACAAAGACTTAAAGGATATCGTACAGACGATTCGCAAACTGCACGCGGAAGGTGAACTGAACGAATTGCAGTCGCGGCCGTTTGCCTCCCGTCGTCCTCCAGAGGAGCTTTATGATCTCGATCTGGATCCGCACGAAACGATGAACTTGGCCACCAAACCAGACCATCACAGACGATTGGTGGCCATGCGCGAACTCACCTACGGTCGGATTCTGAAAGAACGGGACATGGGACTCGTTCCGGAACCCATTCTCGAAGATCTCGGACGGGAAGCTGGGACGAAATACGAGGCCTTCCTCGGGACGGATCATAGTGGGCAGACGAAGCACCTGATCGACGTCATCACATCGGGCGAAGCGAATGATGCGAAGTCTCTACTGGCATTTGCTGGCTCCGCCGATGCTTCTGTGCGCTACTGGGCGGCCGTGTGGCTTGGTGTGAACAAAACGAAGAACGCGAAGGCGGCATTGGTGAAGCTTGCCGCCGACGAATCTCCGACTGTCCGGGTGGCGGCGGCACAGGCTATGGTCAGACTTGGGGACGTCGAACAGATCAAGTTGTTGATTCATCATATTGATGATCCGAACTATCTTGTGGGTATGTATGCTCTGCGGGCGATCGAGGAGCTCGGAGATGCGGGCAAAGGCTACAAGCTTGAGATTGCGGCTGCGCAGAATTCTCCCTATGAATTCTCACGTCGTATCGCGAGGCGATTGACCAATAAGTGGAACTAGAGATGGAAAAGATGACGGTGCAATATTTGTCTATCCCGTCTTCAACCACGAAGGATGCTTTGAGCAGTTCGACAGTCCAGGCAGAAACAATCTTGGATAAATAAATGAGCCGTAAAATACTTCTCTATCTCTTTCTCTTCCTTGGCCCGACCCTCGCCATTGCTGAGAAACAACCTAACATTGTCTTTATCATCGCGGATGATCTCGGGTGGGCGGATGTTGAGTTTCATGGGGGAAACACTCCAACCCCGAATCTGAACCGTCTTCTCTCTGAAGGTGTGGAGTTGCAGCAACACTATGTCGCACCCGTTTGCAGCCCAACGCGGGCGGGATTCCTCACCGGCCGATATTGGAGTCGCTTCGGGATCACCACTCCGATTAACAACCGGGGCTTGCCTTTCAAAACGGTGACGGTCGCCAAGGCGCTGGGTGATGCAGGTTACTCAACCGCCTTGATCGGCAAATGGCATCTCGGTTCGAAACCGGCCTGGGGACCAAATCACTTCGGCTTTCAGTATAGCTACGGCTCTCTGGCGGGCGGCATCGCACCCTACAATCACTCTTACAAAAAAGGGCCCTATTCCACTACCTGGCATCGAAACGAAGAACTAATCGTTGAGAAAGGGCACGTCACCGATTTGCTCACCGACGAAGCGGTGAACTGGATTGCCGAACAGACATCAGCCAAAAAGAAAAAGCCGTTCTTTCTCTACCTGCCTTACACTGCCGTCCATCTACCGATTCGCGAGCCGGACGAATGGATGGCGAAAGTCCCGGACAACATCAAAGGCGAAGTTCCACGTCAGTATTCCGCTTGCATTCTTCACTTCGATGACGCGGTGGGGCGAATCGTGGCCGCGATTGATAAAGCGGGGCAGAAGGAAAATACCCTCATTATTGTCACCAGTGACAACGGCGGTTCTACCGCCGATAACAACGATACAAAATATCCTGATGACAATTGCCCGAGCGGTAGGTTGCCGGGAAATAACAAACCCCTCCGGGGAGAGAAAGGTGAGCTTTACGAAGGCGGAATTCGTGTCCCCACGATCGCTCGTTGGCCGGGAACGCTGGGAAGCGGGGGGAAACTTGACTCACCGGTCTGCATTGTCGATTGGATGCCGACCTTCTGTGGCCTTTCGGGAGCCAATACCGATCGGCGATTCTTAGAATGGGATGGGATAAATTTATGGCCGGCCTTGACCGGTACTGGGAAATTATCGGAGAGGAACCTCTATATCACTGGAACGCGCGGCAATCGATGGGCGCTTCGTGAGAAGGACTGGAAACTGATTTTTTCCGAAGGCAAAACCGAATTGTTTGATCTAGCCGGGGACCCTAACGAAAAAAACAACCTCGCCGAAACCTATCCCGATATCGTGACCAGAATGAAAGTGAAACTGAGCGAACACCGTAAGCGGGATATTGCGTCGCGGGGCGGTCTGTAGCCCTTTTCGGTAAGCGAAACCAGCGTTGGAAGCGTTTCATCTTTCGATGGGAGTCTTCGTTGATTCCGTTGCTTCGGGAATAGCGTGTTTTCCAAACTCCCTCGCAACCAGGCGATCCAGGGCTCTGGTGTCTAGTCGTGGTCCAATACACAACATTGAAGAGGAGGAATTGTGAATATTTTGGATAGGCATTGGGTGAGGAACGACTTCGGTGCCGACTCTTTCAAAGAGCCAACGGCACCCGGGTTGCTCGACAAGTTTGACGAGTGCTTTGGCCCTGAGGACCCATTCTGGTAAGCGAGCGAGAAGTCGTAATATGGAAACGGTTCTTACTTTAAGAGGGAGGCGGGCGTTGTAACCGGTGAAGTGGTGAGAGAGTTTGTGTGGTGCATCGCTAAGACTCCGAGGAGTCTTAGCGGTTTTAATTTCATCGGATGCAAGGAGGCCGGTTGAAACTGTCAGTTTCCCTTTGGTGCCCGTTTCGTTCGGGCTCCCTTCAATATGAGCTGTTAGGGTTTGGAGTATCTGAAGGGCGTTTGTTTCGAGTGAATTTGGAGCGTTCTTGGCGAGGGAACTTCTGACTTCAGTGAGTCGAGAATGACTGACCTTTTCGGAGTGGGTCAGAGCCCAAAAGCCAGCGGTCTCGAGTTGTCGTTGCTCCAGGAGGGCGAAATTGTTTCGCCTTCCCCAGTGGCGCGCATCGATCACGCATACTTGGAGCCTTGGGAAGAATGGGAGACGTTCTTCTAACAGAGTGAAGGATTCAAGAAGCGCCAGTGGGTCAGCCGTACCGTTAAGTTCGAGAATAAGGAGGTCGGCTGTACTGCGCTTGGCCGTTTCACAGAGAGCAACTAATTCGTCGAGGCTCTCGCAGCAGGCGCAACCCGCTGCGATGGGCGACACCGTTGTCGCTGATGATTCTTGGAGCGTCGCCGTGTCGATCTCAGCATTGGCGAAATCGTTGAGGATAACATCAGTGTAGAACTTAGTCCTATCGAGGGCGGCAAGGATTTGGCGTAGAAACGAAGTCTTTCCAGCACCAAGAAACCCAGAGACAACGAGAAGTGGTTTTGCTTTGTCGATCAAGTTTCAGTCGTGTGTCGCGCTTGGCTTTCTACGGGATTCGTGCTGGTGCTTGGGGGACGCTTCGATATCCACACTTTCTCTACAGCTTAGTCGGATTCTCTGTGCCCTGGTAGACGGTTTCCGGATTGAATGCTTTCTCGCCTCCGATGAATTGCAGCTGTGGTCCGTTTTCGGAAAGGTGCACTTCTCGGTAGAAGCATGTTCGATAGCCGACGTGGCAGGATGCCTCGTTACCACCTGACGATGGAGGTGTGAGGGTGACACGAATGATGACGCAATCCTGATCGTCGTCGATGAGGACTTGCTGAACGTGCTGATACATGCCGGAAGTTTCTCCCTTTAGCCAAAGCTTTTGACGCGACCGAGACCAATAGTGCGCGAGTTGTTTATCGATGGTTTGGCGCAATGCTTCCTCGTTCATGTAGGCGAACATGAGGATCTCTCCGGTGTCGGCATGTTGGGTGATACAGGGCAAGGTGCCGTTCTCGTTAAACTTGGGGGCGAGGTCGTTGCCTTCTTCGACCTGCTCGACGCTTTTCCTAGGCTCAAAATTCCAACTGAGGGACTGGGATTCAGATTTGGGTTGGTTCTTTGTTGGCATTCGTTCGATTGTCTGACTGTTGATGAGGGAGCTGTGAATGTCTCGACCTCTAAGTGTGAGTGTCTCCTGGATAAATCTTCTAGCGGGGGCGAGCTATTCGCATTGATGGCAGTGGCCACGGAGTAGCACTTCCGTGACTTCACGAATCTTTCCGGCCGATTCGAATCCGCTCTCAGTTAGGTCTATCTCTGGTAGGCAGGAAACACTGCCGCAATCCACGCAAAGAAAATGCGGGTGGGTATTGCGCCTGTGTTTCCCGTCGGTGATGAGTTCGAAGCGCCATACATGATCTCCCAGTTCGGCCCGCCGCACGATTCCTGCCTCGTTCAAGTCGTTGAGATTTCGAAATGCGGTTGCTTGGTTCACTCCTATTTGCGCCAAGTGTTTTGCGACATCAGCATGCGTAACAGGAGAGGCGACTTTCTGGAGTAATTCTAGGGTCGCAACTCGTGCCGCGGTAGCCCGTAGACCAGCGGCACGAATCATTCTTTTCATTGTTTCCTTGTCCCGGTTTTCCATCGCTTGTGCGGAGTCTGCTGTTCTATTTGCATATGTTTTGCAATATTATCTTGCCAATTGCAAAGGATTTGCTTTTGAATAGCTGCATCGTAGTTATGACAGCCGATCAGGAGAAAATATTTTGGCGCCGTTGCGTCTCGCTTCTGTTAGCTGCTGCGGTCTTGTTGGTTTCTCTCGGCGGTCAAAGTGTGGCCTTTCACGCGTGGGTGCATGGGAGCGAGCTTGACTGCTCACTGGTCTCTCACTCTCCTGCACAAGAGACTCCTGCAGAAGATTCGACGGATGGGGAGGGGCATGAGCACGGTGATCCTCTTGAGCCGTTTTGCCAAGGCGGGCACCTACTGCAGGTTAGCTTAGAGATCTCGTTTCTAGATCGTCCACGGGTGTTTGAACCCGTCATTCGGCACTCCTTTGAATTTGCTTTTCCCCGATTCTGCGCCTCTCGCCCGACCCGGGCTCCTCCTGTCTCTATCTAGACCTTTCCGTCGTGCTGCTGGATCTCCAGCCTGCATCCTTGTCGCCGACACTGCCTGAGTGCGTTGGCGGCTCCTGAAAGTCCGGATACAAGACATTTTACGTGAAATTTCCCTTACCTGAGCCCTCCGTTTTTTTTGGGGGGGCGCGAAATAAAAATCGGTACGCGTTTACCCTGATTGAGCTGTTGGTTGTTATCGCCATTATTGGTGTTCTCGCCGCTATGCTATTTCCTGCTCTCGCAAAGGCTTCTGCCAAGGCCAGGCAGATCAAGTGCTCGTCAAACCTTCGGCAGATTGGGCTGGGCATTAGCATGTATGGGGACGATTTCGAGGGACGGCTTCCTCAAACCGCTCATGAGACCCTCAGTACGAATAAGATTTGGATTCGAAAAATTCTACCCTATGTGGGGAATTCTGAAGCGATTCGCTTGTGCCCTGCTGATCCGACACGGATTGATCGGCGGGAAAGTGGCGGAACCAGTTATATTCTCAATGAATTCGTCTCGGTCCCGGTAGTCGATTCGTTCGGCCAGGTGCTGGTGCCGATGCCGAAATTGGAGCAACTGCGCAATCCGACGGAAACGATCCTCTTATTCGAAGTTGCTGACGAGTACGGCCCCTCCATCTTTTCCGACCATACCCATTCGCGGTCTTGGTTGCGAAGTGGTTGGGAAGGGGTGATTGCCGATGTTCAAACAGATCGGCATCGGACGGGGGCGTCAAATCCAGATCGCACCGGGGGGCAGGCAAATTACTTGTTTGTGGATGGCCACGTGGAGTCGATCGCAGCCCTTGAGATCAAGCGTCAGATTGACGCTGGAATTAATGTGGCCCAGCCACCCGAGTTTCGCCCTGCAATCCGTTAGAATCCGATAGCTCGGTGCTTCCGAGCGAGACAAGGCTTCAATTGGAGCCCTTCATTCAGATGACCACATAGATGGTTTGTTACTTGAAAGCTTTATCAAAGAAAAACGTTAGACCCACTACCACTGAAACACGATGAAACTAAAATTCTATCAACTTCTAGCGCCGCTATTTCTGGCCGCAGTCGTCCATTCGGCAAATGCCGAAGAGAGGCAGCTCTGGACGGACGGGCATGGAGATCTTCAAGTCGGATACAGCAATGGAACCTGGAATTGGGGAGCGTGGCTCAACAGCAGTCCAGACGAGGTTTCGATCGGCCTTACTGAGGATTCAAAGGCCTTCATCCCGGACAATCCCAATTTTGATTTTCTCGGTCAACCGGGAGATCCTTTGTGGATCGCACCCCAGGTCGATCGCGAAGGGGTCGTGTTCTTAGGAATCAATACCTCCTCGACTCCCGTTGGAACGTTTGACGGAAACCGCTTTAATATACGGTTGACGAGCGTTTCTGGTCCCGGTGACTTCATTATGTGGATCACGGGGGGAGCGGGGACAGTCGATGTGCCGCTGAATTCCCGAGATGGAATTGACGAAAATGATAAGATTGATTCTCCCGCCCCGGGCCATTTTCATGAGAACTGGGGATTCACGTCACCGGGGACCTACGATGTTGGCCTCGCGGCGGAAGGAAATCTAGCGGGGCAGTCGACTCCGATTGTGAGCGACGAGCAGATCTATCAATTCGCAGTCAATGTGTTTGATCGTGGGGAACTGGACATGGAAGTGGCTTATGAAGGTGGCGAATGGGAGTTGGTGCTACTCGATGAAGCGAATGAGAAGGAAATCGAGGCAGGCGACGCAGCCCTCCATGCGGGGCCGGAGACCTGGCAGACAGTTCCTTCGAATCCTGCATATTCATTCCTAGGAAATCCGGGTGACGGTATCTTCATTCTTCCTCAAGACGAAAAAGAAGGTGTGCTCTTCTTAGGCATTGCTGGAGATGAAATTGAAGCGGGCGTTTTTGAGAACGATCAAGTGGGGTTGAACCTTGCTAGTGTTGACGGTCCTGGAGCCATCTATCTCTACTCGACCGATGAATTCGGCGCGCCAACAAAATACTTTGATTCCGCCGATGGCATTGGTGAAGAAGATCAATTCCCTGTCAGCGTCGGTGGCCATTCTCATCAAAACTGGGCTTTCTCGGCTCCTGGAATTTATCGCGTTGGATTGACTGCGTCTGGCGTTCTGGCAAATGGCACTGCCGTTGCGAGCGATACAACGGAGTTCCTCTTTGAGGTCTTCGGTCCCACGATCTTTGGAGAGGGCGAACTCGATTTGGAAGTAGGGTTTGAGGATGGTGAATGGGAGCTAGTTGGATTGGATGAAGCCAACGAGCGTGAGATCTGCGCTGGCGATCTGGTTATCCGGGGTTCGAGTGACACCCAAACGGTGGTGCCCGAAGATCCTTCTTTCTCCTTCCTTGGAGCACCTGGAGATCCGATCAATGTTCTGCCACAGGAGGAATCCGAGGGGGTGATCTTCCTAGGAATCGCGGGTGATGAGATTGAGTCCGGTGTGTTCCAGGGCGACACGGTTGAGCTGAAACTGGTTTCATCGACCGGTCCAGGCCAGGTTTCGCTTTATGCCGTCGATGAGTTCGGGAGTCCCTCTGTGTTCTTCAACACGGCCGATGGCATCAGCGATAGTGATGCCTTCCCCGTCAATGTCGGTGGGCATTCCCACCAGGCCTGGGGATTCACCCAGCCTGGACTATACCGTGTTGGCTTGCAGGCTTCTGGGCAATTGGTAGGGGATAGTACCGAGTCTTTGAGTGAGATCGTCGAGTTTACTTTTGATATTCAAACCTCGAATACCGCACCTGAAGTCTTCTCGCAGGGTGAAATAGATTTAGAGGTGGCGTTTGAAGAGGGCGAATTTGAGCTTGTTCTTCTCGATGAGGCGAATGAGCGAGAGATTCAAGCGGGCGATGGTATCCTGTCTGGAGTAGCGTCAACTTTGGAACCCGTTCCGAGTGATCCCGCCTTCGGCTTCTTAGGGAATCCGGGCGATCGTATCTTCATTCTCCCGCAGGATGAACAAGCGGGAATCCTCTTCTTGGGGATTGCTGGTGATGAGATTCCTGCCGGAGAGTTTGAGAATGACTCCGTCGGTCTACACCTGGTTGGAGTGAATGGTCCAGGGAATGTGTTCCTCTACGGAACCGATGAGTTCGGCAGTCCAACCACCTACTACAACTCGGCCAATGGGCTTGATGGAGACGATGTTTTTCCTGTCAGTGTCGGCGGCCATTCACATCAGAACTGGGGCTTCTCAGCTGCCGGGCAATATGAAGTGAGTCTTCAGGCCTCGGGTGTTACCACAGGAAGCGGTGAGACTTTGCAAAGCGAAGCGATCACTTTCTTCTTCGAAGTGTTGGAGCCTGAAGTTTTCAACCAGGGTGAGCTCGATATGGAAGTCGTTTACGAGGGCGGCGAATGGGAGTTGGCCTTGTTGGATGAAGCGAACGAGCGAGAGGTCGAACCGAATGAAGCCTTGCTGCAAGGTGTGAGTGCGACTCGACAGTTGGTTCCCGAGGATCCCGCGTTCGGATTCTTAGGTGCCGCGGGAAGTGGTGTCTGGGTCCTGCCACAGGAAGAGACGGAAGGCGTGCTTTTCTTGGGAATCGCGGGGGATGAAATTGAATCAGGTGTCTTTGAGAATGATTCGGTTGATCTTCAACTGCTTGACGTGAGAGGTCCTGGAGATGTCTCTCTCTATTCGGTCGATGAGTTTGGAGCGCCGACTGTGTTCTTTAGCTCGGGAGATGGGCTTGATGATAGCGATTCGTTTCCTGTGAGTGTCGGTGGACACTCGCACCAAAACTGGGGTTTCTCGGCTCCTGGGGTCTACAAGGTCACACTTCAAGCAGCGGGTTCGCTAGTCGCCGGTTCGGAAAGAATTCAGAGTGAGAGTGTCGAGTTCGCCTTTGAGATCGAAACGATGGCCAGCGAACTGTCGATCGCTCTTGGAGCCAATGGGGCTTTGGTCTTGAGTTGGCCGACGACTGAGGGCGTGGCCTATCAAATCGAATCGATTGCGGCGTTCAACGGAGGACAGTGGTCCGCTGACGGTGATGTTGTTATCGGGAATGGTGAGACAATCGAACAAATCGTTCCGATGAGTGAACAAGCTGATTCTCGTTTCTATCGGCTTGTCGAAGGCGTTGCTGGAGAATAGTGCTCTGAGGCCGAGGAGGGCTGGGGCACTTGGCATGACGGCATGTCAGGTGCCTCTCAGTAGCTTAAGAATATTCTGAGCAAATGATGAACGTGAGAGAATCTTGTATTGATCCGATAAAATCGTTCGTGAGCTCACTTGCGACCAACTTGGGGGTATCTTGGGATCGTTTTGGGTTTGTGGCGTCGTCGCTTTGTGCGGTCCACTGCATTTGCTTGCCGTGGCTCGTGCTTGCGATGCCATTTCTTTCTCGGTCCTTAGTGGCCGACCCGTTCATTGAGCGGATGTTTGTGATCGGCTCGGTTTGTTTAGCGATGCTATGTGCGTTGGTAGGGTTCAAGCGTACGGGCGTGTGGTGGCCGTTGATACTCGTGTGTACAGGAGCAGTCACTCTTCTCTATGTCCACGCCACGGCTCCCCCAAGTTGCTGTGCTCGTGAGATCGAATGGACCCAGGCTATTGGCTCAGGTTTTGGAGGGGGGATGTTGGCTGCCTCTCACTTTGTTGGCCTTCGCTTGAGGCGAAAGGGAAATGGGGTGTCTCGATGTCAGGCGGCCGATTGCTGTTGTGGAGATTCGGGCGACGCAGGTGCCTAGAAGGCCGGCACTCTAATGGCAATGATTGATTCTTAGACATTCTGATTATGAAAGTAGAAAAGTATTTGAGTAGGGCGCTCAATGCCGTTCTGATGGCAACGATGCTTAGTCTTTTCCTCGTAGGCTGTGGCGGGCCAAAAACGGAGTCTGCGCTCGATGGCGAGGCCCATGCTGAGGGACTACCATGCGTCATCGTGTCCACGACAGACCTCATGGGGATTGTCGAAGCGGTTGCGGGTGATTTGGTGGAGCTTCACTGTTTCGGAAAAGGGAATCAGGATCCTCATTCTCTGGATATTCTTCCGAGTTACGTTCGTGAGATGAATGATGCCGATCTCTGGATTCAGGTTGGCAATGACATTGAAGCGGCTTGGTATTCCGATTTGATGGCCAACGTGAAGAATACCAAGATTGCTGAAGGGGCTGACGGCTTCATTGATACGTCGAATCTCGTGATGCCACTTGAGGGAGCTGTTGGTTCTGTTACCGGTGTTGGGCATTCGAGCGGCTTGCATCCAGCAGGGAATCCTCACTACCTACTGGATCCCATCGAAGGGATTCGAGCTGCCAAGCTGCTTGCGGATCGATTGAGTGTCATTATGCCGGAGCAGAAGGGAGTGTTGCAGCAGAATTACGATTCGTTCCGTAAGCAACTAGCGGAGGCATTGATCGGGGCGGCCTTGGCGGAACGTCACGATGTCATTGAGATTGCGGATCTTTATCTGAATGACGGGCTAACGGATTTTCTCAGCAAACAGTCCCATGAGATTACTTTGGGAGGGTGGTTAGCGAAGCTGGAAAAACACCGAGGGACTCCCATTGTGGGAGATCACGATTTATGGCCTTACTTTAGCCGTCGGATTGGGCTTTCTGTGGTGGGCTATTTCGAGCCGGAACCCGGCTTCCCCCCCACGACCAAACACCTTCGAGTCTTGATTGACCAGATGAAGAAGGAATCGGTTCCTGTGATTTTCTCGGCGCCCTATTTTGATGCTCGGCATGCCCGGTTTGTTTCCGAAAACACGGAGGCTGAAGTCCTGCCCATGTGTCATCAGACGAAGGCGCGTCCTGGCACGGATTCCTATTTTGATATGGTTCGCCACAACATGGAGACCGTTATTACAGCCCTGGGCGGGGGAGCCAATGGGAACCTCAACTAAGACTACCGACTCAAAATGAGCGAAGACATTCTTAAACAACTGGGCCTTGACCGTCCTTCTCGGCAGGGCGAGGCGGCTGCCAACAAGCCGAGTGGGAAGTTCATTGACAAGACTCCTGCGATAAAAAATCCCATTGTCGAGATTCAGGAAGCCAGCTTCGCATACGGTCGGAATGTCATCTTAGAATCGGTGGCGATGAAGATTCATGACAGTGAGTTTTGGTGCTTCATCGGTCCGAATGGGGAAGGGAAAACGACGCTAATCAAGGCCCTGCTCGGGGCGCTCCGTCCCAAGCGTGGCTTGGTTCGTCTGCGAGCGGATTTTGCGCGTCGGACGCGGATTGGGTTTGTGCCTCAAAAATGTGACCTCAATCCCAGTGTGCCCACCACAATTCAGTCGTTCGTGACACAGGGCACGGCCGGGCTCGCGGTGGACCAGTCAAAGTTGAAACGCCGAGTCCAGAAATCGATGGATGTCATGGGGATTCAGCGTATTCGGGAACGGAGTATTTGGAAGGTTTCCGGGGGGCAACGCCAGCGGGCGATGGTCGCTCGAGCCTTGGTGCGAGATCCTCTGTTGATGATCGTCGATGAACCTACCGCTGGCTTAGATCTCGCGGCTTCCTCAGGACTCTTGAAGACGATTACGGAGTTGAATCAGCAGCATCGAATCACCGTGATTTTTGTGACCCATGACCTGCAGCTCGCAGGGCGCTATGCCACTCACCTTGCCGTCTTTAAGAACCGACGGGTGAAATGTGGTCCTGTCGGGAATGTGCTGACGGGAGAGAATTTGGAGATGGCGTTTGGGGTGCCCACCGAAGTGACGGCGGAGGCATCGGGAGGGTATACCGTGCGGGCAAATGTGGAACATCCAGAGTTAGTGTCATGATTGCGGAGTTTCTTGAATCGTGGTCTTTGTTTTCTAGCACGTACATCAGTGCGTTGCTGATTGGGTTATCCTTGTCGCTCATGGGCGTTGTCGTGGTTGCGCGTGGGAATGTGTTTGTTGCGGCAGCCGTAGCCCAGGCTTCGATGTTAGGCGTTGCTTTGAGTTTGTTTTTTAGCCTGGGACAACCGGTGTTGACGGCAGTTTTCTTCTCGGTCGGAGCATCCCTGTTAGTGGCACGGAAACATCAGGAGGGGGGGGATTCCACAAGTGAAGAGATGACGGGTTGGATATTCTTGGCCAGTGGAAGTCTTTCCGTGCTTCTGTTGGCAAGAATGCCGTATGGACTAAAGGAAATTCAGTCCCTTTTCTCGTCGAGTATCATTGGTGCTGGCTCGTCAGATATTGTTGTGTTTGGAGTGCTGGTCGCCTTCTTCGTGGTTTTTCTGCTGCTGAGGATGCGTCGATTGACGCTGTACTTATCGGATCCAGTGATGGCCGCTGCCGTCGGAGCGAACATTTTTCTGTGGTCAATTGCCATCGCCAGTTCCTTGGGCTTGACCACGGGCTTGGCGATTCGATCTTCGGGGATGTTGTTCACATTCGGTTGCATGGTTTTACCTGCTCAAATGGCCAAGAATTTGTGCCGCGACATTCCTGGAATGTTCTGGGTCGCTCCGCTGCTGGCGTTCGGATGTGTCCTATTTGGCCTGATCTTCGGCAATTTCTACGATTTGCCTCCAGCTCAGACAGTGGTTGCCCTGATGTCTCTCATGCTTTTGTTGACATGGGGATTTCGATCCGCACGCGAAACCGTCTTTTCCAGCGCCTAGAGCGACCCGAATAGAAATCTCCAGCTTGAATTGAACGCCCGCAGCCGATTTAGCCTAGGATTACTCCTGACCGTACTCAGCGGGGCGGCTGCCTTGTCTCATCAGCTCCTCTGGACTCAACGCATGACCGATCTCCTCGGTTCAAGCGTGGAGTCGACGACTCGGGTCTTTGGCTGCTTTTTTCTGGGCTTGTCATTGGGGGCTGGAGTGATTGCGTTCTATATCGCGAGAATCACCCGTCCGTGGCGGGCGATGGCTTTGGCCGAGTTCGGAGTCGCTCTCTTTTGTCTTCCGGTCCTGGGCCTGTCGCGTTGGACGGATTGGATTTGGCCGTGGCTCGGTAGTGAGGGGCTCATGGGCTGGCAAGGCGCCTTGATCAAGCTGGGGCTTTCGGTGGCAGTTATCTTCCTCCCGGCCTTTGCCATGGGCATGGTGTTCCCGTTACTTGTTAAGGGGGTTGTCGCTGAGACGAGCGCTGAGAGTGCCACGAGCGGTTGGCTTTACGCTGCCAATACTGCGGGTGGTGTGATTGGGCTGGGGGTGACCGCGGGATATGCGCTTTACTCATTGGGAGTGAGCGGGGCTCTTTGGTTGGCCTTGTTGCTGAATGTCATTGTTGGCCTCGTGGCCTATTGGCTTGACCGGCAGACGAACAAGGCTGCAGGGAAGAAGGTGCTGGGGAAATCTGCTTCTGTTGGACGGGATCTTCTGAAAGCCCTTGGTTGGAAGTTGATTCTGAGCGCTTTTCTGTCTGGAGCCGTGATTCTCGGGCTCGAGATCTTGGCTATGGAGCTGGTCATGCTCGTGGCGCCCTTGTCGTTTTATGCGCCCGTCTCCGTCTTGGCTTCGTTTATTTTGGCCTTAGCAGTTGCTGCGGGCTTGGTTCCGGTGATTGGGAAATATGTGGCGACGTCGAACACATTCTTGTTTGGCGTGTTTATGGCAGCGGGCGTGGCGACGGTGATTGCGCCGATCACGTTGGTGCGACGGGGGGTCGAATCTGGGGGGCTGCAAACCTTCGATGGTCTATTTGGATTTACGATCTCGATGTCAGGCTTGGTTCTCCTTTCATTTGGTCCCGGATTGCTCATTGCGGGAACCGTGTTTCCGACGCTCATGAGGATGCTCCCCAAGCAATCCGATCGTAGTGCTGCGATTGGGACTCTCTTGGCTGTTAACGGATTTGGGGGACTTGTCGGCGCGGAATTGGCTTATCGAGTTTTGGTTCCTTCGGTGGGAATCTATCTCGGGATGGGAGTGGTTGCGCTAGTCTACGTGCTCGCCGCGAGTTTGTGGATGGGAAGGGCTGACTCACAACGATGGTGGAAGCGAGGTTTCGTAGTGCTTGGCGTTGGTTTCGTCGTTTTTGTTTCCGCGGTTTCGTTGCGGCATCTTCCGGTCGTGAATCCCAATATCGGGCTCAAAGTCCTCGAACTCAAAATGGGGAGAGAGGGGAAACTGGCCGTTGTTGAGCATGAGAGTTTTGGGCGTGGCCTATTGTTTTCCAACCAATATCTCCTCGGCAGTACGAACGTGCGTTACGATCAAGAGCGCCAGGCCCATGTGCCGCTACTTTTGCATCCAGAACCTAAACAGATTTGTTTTCTCGGGCTGGCGACCGGTATCACGCCATCCGCCGCACTGCAGCATTCCACGATTGAATCGATTGAGATCGTCGAATTGTCTCGCATGGTTGTCGAGGCTGCTGGGGAATTCTTTTCGGATTACAATGCAGGTATTACCGAATCGCCAGCCGCGCGGATCGTCGTGGAGGATGGGCGAACCTTCATTGCTTCCCAGCCGAATCGGTATGACGTCGTCATCGGTGACCTGTTCCTCCCATGGCGAGCTGGTGTGGGACGATTGTACAGTGTGGAGCATCTTCAGGCTGTGAAGGCATCGCTACGCTCAGGAGGCCTGTTTTGTCAGTGGCTACCACTCTATCAATTCACCGCAGAACAATTGGAACTGGTAATGAGCACGTTCCAAGTCGTGTTTCCCAAGGCCTATCTATTTGAGGGCAAGCTGGAACTGGGGGCCCCAGTTCTGGCGATGGTGGGCTATCGTGATGGAGATCTTAATTGGCAGGACGTGGAGCAGGCTTGTGATCGGGAACGGCAGCTGAACCGAATCAAGGATCCCACCGTTCGTCATGTCGAGGGGCTCGCCCTGTTATTTCGTGGGGGCTTGGAAGAGAAATTTGTCACGACGGATATCAATCGCTTGAACAACATGGAACTCGAACTCCAAGCGGGCCTTCATCGGATTCTCGATAGTTCTGGGAAGAACTATTTGATTGGTGAGAAATGGGCAGCACAAACCGTTCAACGAGTTGCATTCGCAGAATCATATTTGGAGCAACAGGGAATAAGTAATCTTGGAACACTCCCGAGGCAGGGTAGGCAGATTAGCTTGCTTCGCAATGGGCTTGAGGGGCCTGAACCCGGGCGAAGTTCGATTCTTAAACGTGTGTTTGCCATGATTCCTCAGATGCTCCGCGGTGATCGCGATGCCGATTGGAGGAAATGGGCAGGGCCAGCGATAGGGGTTCGCTGGAAACCAGGTGAAGCGGAGCAGAAGGAACGAGAGACAACTGAGAACAATTGAGAGATTGAGAGTGTCGAAATGAGTACAGGTAACCTATCAAGCGGATGGCAGCACGACCACTCCTTTGGGCAAGAAAAGAAGCGGACCGGCGAGAGCCGAACCATCCTCGTGATCGCGATCACTGCGTCAATGATGGGGATCGAGATTGCTGCTGGTGTGGCGTTTGGATCAATGGCCTTATTGGCTGATGGTCTGCATATGGCATCACACGCTGCAGCGCTTTCGATTTCCGCGTTTGCCTACTACTTTGCAAGAAAGCGAGCTCACGACCGTTCGTTCAGTTTTGGGACGGGAAAAGTGAACTCTCTCGGTGGTTACACGGGGGCTGTTTTGTTGGTGCTATTTGCCTTGTTGATGGTCTGGGAAAGCGTTCATCGGCTGATCGCTCCGGTGGCGATTTCATTCAATCAAGCGATTTCCGTGGCGTTGCTTGGATTGATTGTGAACGGTGTGTCCGTTTTCATTCTTGGCCATGAGGAGCATCATCATCACGGACATGAACATGGTGGCGAGGGTGGAGATCATCATCATGATCACAACCTACGGGCTGCCTACCTTCATGTATTGGCGGACACATTGACGTCCCTCCTTGCGATTATTGCGCTGCTCGCTGCGAAGTACTACGGCTGGATCTGGATGGATCCCTTGATGGGCATTGTTGGTGCTATTCTCATCTCGAAGTGGTCGATGGGATTGCTCAAACAATCGGGAGCTGTGCTGCTGGACCGTCAGGGTCCCGACGCACTCATCGAAAACGTAGTGAAGCGAATCGAGTCATTGCCATGCAATGGCGAAATTGTTGATCTCCATGTCTGGGCTATTGGGCCAAATATTTATTCGACTGCGATCACCGTGGTTGCTGACACCGAAAACGTTGCGGCCCTTCTTAAATCCGAACTGCGCAATCTCACCTCGATCGTTCACTCAACCATTGAAGTGCATCAGCGCCGGAGCGGACTCGAGAAGACCGAGTAAATGACTTCTGACCGGCGATTTTGCCATCCTGAGAATCGGAGATGCTGATGTGGAAGGCGTGTGAACGATGGGCGAGTTCGTTGTCTTCTGAGATTCGTTTGGGATCCCGTCTATCGTTCGGGGCCAAAAAAGTCATCCGTGTGGGGATGACTGTCGATTTTCAAGGGTTTACGCAGATTCAATCGGTTGATGGATTTACAATTCCAAGTCTTGGTTTGTATGTTCGCGGGTTGGCTGAATCGGCAGTAGCAGGCAGTGATAGAAGGTCAGAGGGAGGACATTCGGTGCTTCCGCCATCAAGTGTAGAGGTTGGTATCCAAGGTTGTTGTCTTTGAAGAGCTTAGCTTCGGATCTAGGGATTGAGTAGATCTATTCTCGCACTCCGATGAGCAGTAAGGCTGTTTTTCTCTGATAACAGTGGGTTTTCTTTGCCGCTGAAAGTAGATTGTAGCAGTGTATGAACGAATTGAGTGTTTCTAGACTACGGGTTAGGTTGCAACGGTTCTGGTCACTGCTGCTCTAGCCATGGTGATCATTTCCTGGTCCAATCCTAAGACCCGATATCAGCATGCCTAGGCAATTACCATTAGCGTTCCTTTTGATTGGACTCCTATCCTTCGCCGGATTGATAGCCTGCAAGCCCAAACCACCAGCTCTCTCGTCGAGCATTGTTCGGCAGATCGACCATATTCTGATCGCATCAAGGAATCCCGATGCATTGTTTTCGCTATTAACAGAGACTTTGCAATTGCCCGTGGCCTGGCCAATGACGGACTACGGCGCCTTCGCGAGTGGTGGCGTAGCGGTGGGCAACGTCAATTTGGAGATCATCAGAGAGACCGAACGTGTTGCGGACAATCTGAAGTCTCGGTGGATAGGTTTTGCTCTTGAGCCCGAGCCTCTACGGAGGAGCATTGCTGAGATGGACGCTCGCGGCATCCGTCATGGGACGCCTTCACCATTCAAGTCGAGTCTATTCAAGACGCGATGGACGACAGTTGGATTGCTGGACTTGTTGGCGGGTGGTTCGCAAATCTTTCTCTGCGAGTACACAGAAGATGTGTCGACACGAAGGCAACTCCTGCTCGAGCAGTTACAGGAACGAGGTGGGGGCCGCTCAAGGTGCTCGCAATCAAAGAACTGGCGCTGGGCGCAAGAGAGATGAAACGAATGGAAGGTCTCTGGAGGAAACTCTTAGACCAAGGTGGGGCATCATCCAGAAGTGCTTGGGCGCTCGGTGCTGGGCCGGCCATTGCCCTGACGCAAGCCGACAAGGACGGAATCAAAGGGTTGGTGGTCTACGTCGAGTCACTGCAGGAAGCTCGACGCTATCTCAAGGAGCATGATCTACTCGGTGCAGAGCGACCGGACTCAATCGAGATCGGGGGCTCTCAACTTCAGGGTTTGAACATTACACTTATCGAACAGCCTTCTGGACGTTTGTAACGCGGCGAGCCCGTTCTTTGGAGAAACTCGATTCGCTAGCTTGTTGTTTTGAGAAACCGAGATTTCTCAATTCAATGAGCCTCGAGATCGTGCGAGTTGCTTGCCTTTTGAGGGCGTTTGGAACCTGAGGGTCGCGAATTGTTACTCAGGCGACCTTTGGCATTTGGAAACGTCCGTTGGAGCGTGAATCCCAGGAGTATTTTTCAAGGCTAGATATCCTGGGTTCGAGCTTGTGGTGGCGATCTCCTTTGTTCCAAAAGACTAGTTGATCAAGATATTCACGACGGGTAGTTCCGATTGGCCGTTCCACAAAAGGATGCGAAATGGGGGCAAAGGAATCGCGTAGATTGGGTTTATTATCAAAGACTCGAGTTTCGGTGCCCAACGGTCGAAATGGTAGAGTGGATCGTAGTCCGTGCTCAAATACTTCGGTGTTGGTATGTTTGGGGCAATCTCACGAAGCATACTACAGAGGGCTTCACCGCTGACATCGCCACGATTGACAGCGAAACCGATGATTCTCCTGGAATACTGGTCCATAGTGACCATTGCCGATTACGATTTTAGGAGAATTGGTCTGAAAACAACGGCTGTTTGTTGAAGGCGTCTGGCAGACAAAAGCGTCAGAAAGAACGCGAGCCAGATACGGTTGTAAAGGCGAGATTGATGGAGCACGTTTACGTTTAGGTTTGGGGATGGTGAGTTGCTGTTTGAGTATGAGCTTCTGGGCGACAACCGCCTGCAATCCGTCCTTCCAGCAGAGTGGGTCGACGCATCTCAGGAATTGGGCGAGCAGCTAGAATTCGTTACCCGCTGGCTGGCCTGAACTCAATGAGAATATCAGGGTGTGGTTGTTTTCCCAAACGCTGCCGGATCTTTGCTGGAGGGTTTGCTCCATGAAACCGAACTCGCACTTAATGTGTTTCCGAATTCGTTTTCCGATTCCAATGTAAGCTCGGTTCTGATCGAAATGATTGTGTGCGACATCGCTGCCTACGTTGACAAATACTTCGTCATAGAGCCGTAGGTAGATTTCGGATCCTCCAAGACATCTCATGGACATAATGGTCTGAAGGCGGTAGCGGAACCTGTTTTCAAAGCGAAACCTGTAATCCGTCGCAGTGAGCGACGTCGGTGTACCCAGGAAACGCTGTTCCCAGCGGAACCGATGTTGCCAGTTTTGCCCCCAAAGCGGGGTGTCAACGGAGATTTGCTCGTAAATCCGGTGCTCTGGAAGTTCAAAGGGAACGGGATGATCTCCATAGGGATCTGTTTCCATGTATCCGTAGCCGAGACCGAGTTTTACACGGTCGTTTATTTCGTAATTGATGCCGGGTTGGATGAGAAACTGTTGCCATTGGCGGCCGTAGTCTGCTCTCCGTATCTGCGTATCCAAGTGAATCTGCCATGGGGAGTTTTGAATTGGGTGATCTCCAAAGTAGTTTAACCAAAGGCTGGCGTTGTGGTCTCCTCCTCCTCGAGCTGATTGAGCCCCCAGGGTGATGGTGAAAATCAAAATGAGTAATCTGCATTGATTCATTGGGGCACGCTGACGCAAAGAGCATGCCAAGGCTAAAGGTGGGCGTTTTGGTAGTTGACGATATGTCTTGAGCGAAGCTGCTTGCAGATGCTGTGCAGAGGATTGCATCTGTGCTGATCTTCGGCTGCGGTGGGTGGGGGCTTTTTGCCGCGTTTGACAGTATTCGCGTGACTCTTGATCGGTGAGATCGGTTTCGAAGTTTCAGAGCTATCAAAACCGCTTACATGAATTCTGTGAGTGATTTCGTTTTTCAACCATTCTCTATTGACGAGGTTTCTTCTCCGACCTGTTCTTCGAAATAGGTATAGAATCAAGCAAGGATCCTGGGCTCCTGTCGTTCACCATTCGGAAGAAGTGAACCGAATCGTGTTGGAAGTAAATCAGTCAGAGTTTTCGAATTCAGAAATTCGGTTTCTCGTGGGAAAGCAGCAGTTTCGATTTTATGACTGTCGTTCGAATGGACGGAGCTGCATGAGGGGTTCGGTTTTGCCGCCTCATGAGTGTCCTCTACACGCATGGCTTCTAGCCCTACCTGGTGATTCGTAGGGAAGGCGTGCTGCTGGGGTTTTTTAAGATGGTCAGCCGATTCTTTGAGTGCCGAAAGATTCGTCGCACGAATGGGCTACTATTGAAATTCAAGTGGGCATGACTCCTTCGACGGTTTAGATCCAGAACTGAGAGGTGAAGGTCTTGCTTTCTCTACCTGAAAATGCCTAGAGGGACACGTGTGAAACATTGGGTCCGGATCGAGTATCTGAGTCGATCAAGAGTTGGTAGATTTTGTCGGAGCTTGGCTTGTGGCTAAGTAGAAATCTGAGGCCTTTTTCGCGTCCAAATGCTGCAATTCTACTCAGAATCTCGATGTGTGCGTGCCGTGCCACTTGTGGGGACAGTAGGAGTAAGACGAGTCTGACGGGTATTTTATCTGGAGCTCGAAAATCAATCCCGGAATCCGAAATACCTAGTGTTCCAGTGAACTCTGCTACCTCTGGAGTTCGAAGATGAGGAATGGCGATGCTCGATCCGATAGCCGAAGAGCCTGCTTCCTCTCGCTCTAAGATCTTGTTGAGAATAGATTGAAAGGCAAGAGGTGACAGCAGGCTTTGACGAGTGCACAGTTTTAGTAGCGCTTGAATTGCCTGCCGATAAACATTGAATGAATCGAGTCTTAGCAATGACTTGCTTTCAAAGATATCAGAGAGACGGACACCTGGGCTTGTTTGTTGTGCTCTCGTTCCTCTTCGAGCCGAGTTCGTTCCATGTTTGACTAGGGCTAATGGTTCTCTTGACCTATCGACACTGTGCCGGTCGCAGTAAGCATCGTTCCAGCCGTGTTGGGAGCATTTTAGTGGAGGCCGTAACGATTCATTTTGTAGTGAAGGGTTCGAACACTGATGCCAAGTGCTTTGGCGGTTGCCCCCCGATGGCAGTCGTTTGCTGAAAGTGCGAGTTTGATCACTTCTTGCTCAGCAACCTCTGCGGCTTCGGCGAGAGTGGTTAATTGGTTGGGGCGTTCTTTTGTGCGGGGGGCCAAGTCATTTGGGAGATGCTCAACTTTCACAATCTCGTCAGGCACCGTGACAACGATTCTCTCAATCAGGTTTCTCAGTTGTCGAATATTTCCTGGCCAATTTGCTAGTGACAACGTTTGTATCGCGTCTGAGCTGAATTGTTTCTTGGGGCGATTGTGGCGGTGGCAGAAGTGCCGCATATAGTGTTCAATGAGGAGAGGAATGTCGTCTCGACGCTCGCGGAGTGCCGGTAGCTTGATGGGGACAATATAAAGGCGGTAATAGAGATCCTCTCGAAATGTACCGTCCTCAATAAGTTCAAGAATATCCTTGTTCGTTGCAGAAACAAGCCTCGCGTCTGTAGTCAACAGGGCTTCGCCGCCAATTCGGTTGAACTGCCCAGTCTCGAGGACTCGCAGTAGGTCTACCTGGCTTTTGGGAGGCATCTCGGTGACTTCGTCCAGGAAAAGCGTTCCGCGTGATGCCCTTTCGAAGCAACCGGGTTTCATGCGGGCAGCACCCGTGAATGAACCCTTTTCGTGGCCGAAGAGTTCACTTTCTAGAAGTGTTTCGGGGAGGGCGCCAAGATTGACTGGGACAAAGGATGCTTCTTTCCTTGGACTGAGATCGTGGAGAGCTCGAGCGATGAGCTCCTTGCCCGTGCCGCTCTCCCCGTGAATGAGGACTGTCGCATCGGTTTGAGCCACCTGCCGTACTTGACGGAAGACGTCCTGCATCGCGGCACATTTCCCTATCATGCCTGCAATTTCTCCCGCATCCGCTAGTCGTGTTTTCAATTCGCGGTTCTCAGCCTTTAAAGACTGGTGTGCTAGAGCCTTTCGGACTTGCTGGCGAATCAATTCTAGATCGACTGGTTTGATAATAAAATCAAAGGCCCCTCTGCGCATGGCGTCAACGGCGGTCTCCAAGGTGCCGTGCGCCGTAATTACGATGACTGCGGTGCCAGGGTTCCTTTTTAAAACCTCCGACGTCAGTTCTAGCCCGCTCATGTCGCCGGGCAGACGCACATCAGCGATGATTAGCTGATAGTTTCTGTGAGAAATTGATTCGAGCGCTTCGTTCGCGTTCTCAGCCGTGTCGACATGTTCCGCTTCCCTTGCAAGCCCTTTTGCTAAGCCCCGCCGAATGTTTGGCTCGTCATCGACGACTAGGATGTTTGCCTTATTGCTCATGTTGTCGTTTGGGGCGCTGTTCGAGGCTGTTGCCGTGGCAGGGTAAGATGAAATGTCGTTCCTTCCTTATTGCTTGTGAAATCAAGGATTCCGTTGTGTTGTCTCGCGATCTTATCGCAGAGCGCTAGTCCCATTCCTGTTCCCCCACTCTTTGTTGTGAAGTAGGGGTCGAAAATCTTGTTTTTGATTTTTGCTGGTATGCCTGATCCGGTATCGCAGATGCTCACTGTGGCTCCCTCATTTTCTTGATGAATTGAGAGCGTGAGCGTTCCTTTCTGTGCAATCGCTTCCATCCCATTGAGCATGAGATTTAGCAAAACTTGTTCCAAGCGACCCCTGTCTGCCTCGATTGGGACCTTGGTTTCAGGGCTATGAATCTTTAGTTCAACATTAATCTTTTGGGTCTGGGCTTGGGGGCGAATAAGACTGACTTGCTGTCTGACAAGGCTTACCAGGTCTATGGATTCGATATTGAGCCGGTCGATCGATGCGTAGTCGCGGAAATTCTCGAGAACCCCACCAACTCGATGGACTTCCGATCGAATGATTGCCAATGTCTCCTGGGTTTCTTTGGAGCTCGCTTCTTCCAATTGTTCATCGAGTAGTTGGACGTGAAGAGAAAGGGCGGCGAGGGGGTTTTTTATCTCGTGGTGGAGTCCGGCCGCGAGGGAATCGAGTCCCATGAATCGCTCGATTCGGCGTAGCCGATCCTCAGTTAGCGCCTGCTCCGTAATATCGCGAACTTGAATGACACTGCCGATGATTTCTTCTTGGTGGCTTCGGAGTGGTTGGCAGTTCAAGCGAAGGGTCGTTGCGGGCGATGGGGAAAGATTCTCGCTCCGACCCTGTCCTTTCCTAAACGCAGAGCGCTGCCAAAATGCCTCGAGTGGGAGTTCTGTGGATAAGTTTGCCAATGGTTGATTGATGGAATCGGAAGTGGTGTGAAGAAGTTCGAATGCTCTGCGATTCATGCTAGTAATGACGCCACTAAGGTCTGTCGTGATGATCCCTTGATCGACACTGGTAAGGATGTCGCTTGCCAAGGCTTTGATGCGCTGGAGGTTTCGTTGCGAACTTCGGTAGGCATTCCACAGGAGTTGAATAGCGAAGCCGGTTACGATGAGGTTTAAGACGACGAGTAGCGCAAGTCTGAACTGCCAACGAAGTTCTCCCGCAAGCGTTCTAGCTTCATCGGCAGGACCGTCGGGAAGTTGCTCAATGAGGTGGTGCACTATTTCCTGCTCTTTGAGGAAATCATACATGATCCACAGGGTGATTCCCAGAGCGGTCATACTTAGTAGGAGAAGGCCGATGATCGCTAGGCGGTGTCCCTTGCTTGAGTCTTGGGGCTGTGTCCGAAACATTATCTTGTCTAATTGCTGCTGGTTGTAGCTGGTTTTCCCTATGCGGGGCAATGTTTTGCTGCTTGAACTATCGAATCTTGCTTCAGGGCAAGGATCATTGTGGGCGATGTGCAAAAAGTTGCAGTCTTCTGCAAGTTGCTGCCTGCCCGCTTAGGGATCCGATGTCTCTTACAGTCGGTTCTTATCAGAATTTCTGTGTTACGGAGGAAGTGAAGGGATCTTCGATAGTGAATTCCAATTCGGCATGGCAGCTGCTTGAAGACGTTAGATGCAGTGTGAAAAAGTAATAAGGCTGTGGGGCTTTGTGGGTAACCAGTCTAAGCCATGAAGTTTTCCGCTGAATCCACGGATCCAAGTTCTGAGGTCTCTAGAAATGTAGGCGACGCTCACTTGGCGCAACTACGAGAGACGATTGAACATGCGGCTCATTACTTGCCTTCCCAAGGTCCGATTACGGTCTTTGTTCATCACAATAACTTACATTCATTCGAGCATTTGCCATTTGAACAGGGGGTTGTTGAGGGGGGGCGCCTTTACGGGTGTAACGCGTTTTTGCCTGAGGAGCGCTATCGGCAAAAACTCGCTAGGGGCCGCATTCGAAGAGAAGATTTGGAGGCCGTCTTGTCGGTGGAGCTTTCTGGTGACGACGAGAAAAGCGTGGGGGCATTGTGTTCCCAGGCTGAACTTCGCCTTGCATTGTTGGAGGTGCCTCTCCGTTCTGGGACTCGAGCCGAACTCAGTTGGTTGGTTTCCGGTACGAATGCCCTTCGGTCCTTCGCGAATGAAGTTAACTCCGAGACTCGGTCGCAAATCGTTGAGCAGACTCGTCACTGGGTTATGAGGGATCTGAAGACGCAGGAATCTGGTTCGTCTCTCATTCAAAAGGATGTTCTTGATGAAGCGCTAAGTGAGTTTGATCTTTCTGATGCTGAGATTTGGGCTGAAGGGAAATGGGAGGAGCTTACGATCTATCTGCTTTGGAAGATTGTCCGAACGAGGGTGGGCGGTTGCACTTGGGACCGTTCGGAGAGGACGTCGCCGCCTAAGGTCCGGCATAGAGATGTACTGCTAAAAGCAACCGGGGATGATTCGGATTTGTTGATCAACGATACGCTTGTTCGGTTTTGGTCTGCGTATTTGGATCAAGGTTTTGCCAATTGGGCGTTTTCGGAACGGGAGAAAGGACCCTTTCTTCGGTTCCTTGAATTAGCTTCGTGTGAGCGAAGTTCTCCTACGCTTTTCTCTAAGTGTGTGGCTGCTGAAGCGAAACGACTCCTGGACGATCGGGTAAGTGCTGAGCAGGCAATTGAAGAATCTCTGCACATACTAGGGGTCGATGAATCTGAGGAAGAGTCCTTTATTATTGAGACTCTCTTAGCATTTCGAGGTTGGGCTGGCATGGTTTGGCAAATGGAGACCAATGCTCCTTGGGAACCTCATCCTGCTCCAAAGGGTGCACTAGTCCAGTATCTCGCTGTTCGACTATTACTGGAGCGGGTGGCTCTTAGGATTGTCGTCGATCGCAACCTTGACTCTTCCCTTCCATTGGATCTCCTTCGAGAAGCGATTGATGAGGGCCCAGAGAGTAAACCGGAGTTCTCTGCTGATCAAATGGCGTTTGCAATTTTCGAACTAGCGCAGCATCGAGGGTGGGGGCCAGAGCGAATGGCGCAATTGAGGCGATCGGATTTTGAGAGTCTAATTGGGGGAATACGTCGCTTTGACTCCCTTGCTCGTCGAAAGGTCTATCATCTGGCGTTTGAGCGCAAATACCGCAATGAGACCTTAGATGCCGTTCTTCACCATGCTCAGCGGCTCAGAGGGCAAGGCGCAAAGAAGCAGAAGAAACGCAAGCTCGCTTCTTATCAGGTGGTTTGTTGCATCGATGAAAGAGAGGAGTCTTTTCGTCGTCATCTAGAGGAGGTGGATCCTGAGAGCGAGACTTTTGGCGTGGCTGGTTTCTTTGGTGTTGCGATGTATTATCGAGGGGTTGAGGAAGCCCACTTCCGGCCGCTCTGTCCTGTGAATATCACGCCTCAGCACTACATTGTTGAGGACCCATCTTACTCGGTTCAACATTCTGAGTCCCTACGCGTCGGTTTGCGACGTCGACTAGGCAAGGCTAC
The DNA here is from genome assembly GCA_913061285.1 of uncultured Verrucomicrobiota bacterium. Lineage (GTDB taxonomy): Bacteria > Verrucomicrobiota > Verrucomicrobiia > Limisphaerales > AAA164-E04 > UBA2970. The sequence goes on from CAJXVR010000013.1 coordinate 34,150, forward strand.
TCACCGGGCCCACCGAGGTAATCGTACGTTTATGGGGGGGATTCTCTCAGGGCTGCTCGGAGCAATCGCCGTTTTTCCATTGGTGGCTCGAATACTCTTTCCGAGAAGTACCGCTCAGTTTCGTCGGTTTTTTGGACGGATGGTGAAAACACCCGCGACGGAACTTCGCCTGGAACAAAGCGACTGCAATGCTGGTCGGAGTGAGGAGAGACATGGCTACTCGGTTGAAGAGATGGCTCAGATTGTGGAAGGAGGGCTAAGGGCTATCGGTCTGACGCAGTCGGAACAATTTACGTCGTTGGTGGTTATTTGTGGGCATGGATCGGCTAGCCTCAATAATCCGCAGGAAGCCGCTCACGATTGTGGCGCTTGTGGGGGCGGTAGAGGAGGACCGAACGCAAGAGCGTTCTCGCAAATGGCTAATGATCCGAGGGTTCGGACAATTTTAGCCAGCCAAGGAATTCCGGTGCCTGCAGAGTCTTTATTTGTGGGGGTCTATCATAACACCTGTGACGATAGCATGACTTGGTACGATCTGGAGCGAATCCCAAGATCGCACAGAACCGTTTTTGAGCGCGTGCGGGATGCGATTGATGAAGCCCGTGCTCGAAGTGCCCACGAACGGTGTCGCCGCTTTCATTCAGCGGATCTTGAGATTTCCGTTCTGGACGCGCTGCGCCATGTGGAAGGTCGTGCCGAAGATCTTTCTCAACCGCGTCCGGAGTACGGGCATTGCACTAATGCTCTTTGTTTTGTGGGACGTCGTTCGTGGAGTCGTGGACTTTTTCTTGATCGTCGTGCCTTTCTAACTTCTTACGATCCTACTCAAGATGATGAGGCTAGCTCCATTCTAGAACGGCTTCTGCAGGCTGTGATTCCGGTCTGTGCAGGTATCAATCTCGAGTATTATTTCTCTTACGTCGATCCAACAGGCTACGGTTGTGGAACGAAGTTACCCCACAACATTACCTCCCTTCTTGGAGTAATGGATGGCGCCGCAAGCGATCTTCGCCCTGGCCTCCCGTGGCAGATGGTTGAGCTTCACGAACCGGTTCGACTCCTGTTCGTCATTGAGACGTCGCCAAGTGCGATTGAGCGAATCATCTCCGAGAATGAAGCCATAGCCCGTTTGGTCAATGGGAATTGGGTGCAGCTAGCAATATTTGATGCCGACGCTTTGAAGATTCTCCGGTATGTGGACGGCAAGTTTGTCACTTACGATCCTGAAACGTCTGGTATTCCCTTGGTCCGCTCTTCTGTGGATTGGTATCGAGGTTGGCGTGACCACCTTGGGTTTGCGTCGATTGGAGAACAGTTCGTCCCCACGGGCTCTGAAGGATAGCTATGGAGATTATTTGGGAACCCTTTGTCTCGGTGCTTGGTCTTACCGTTGTCTTCAGTCCCGCAGTACTGTTCGCGCTACTCTGTGGTGTTTCGCTTGTCGGAGCACCGCTGAGTGAACGAACGATCGCTAGATCTATTCAGCTGGCTGTTTCCGTTGGATTCGTAGCGGCTCTTGGACTCTTGCTCTCAATGTTGGCAACGGGCCTTCACGAGTTGTCGCTTGAATTGGGAGATTGGGTTGCGATTCCTGATCAGCATTTTCATTTCCATCTTAAATTTGTCTTCGATCGTCTTTCGGTTCCATTTGTTATTCTGGTGTATGGACTGTGCGGGATTGTTGGAGCGTTCACGACTCGTTATCTTCATAGGGAACCAGGGTTTGGACGCTTCTTTGTTCTATACTCTGTCTTCTTGATGGGGATGGTTTTTTCAAGCCTGGCTGGTACTATTGAGGCTCTTTTCTTCGGATGGGAGTTGGTTGGTTTGTCTTCCGCTCTCCTGGTTGGCTACTTTCATGAAAGGGCGAATCCAGTCCGTAATGGTCAACGTGTGTGGAGCGTCTATCGGATTGCTGATGCGGCGTTCTTAGTTGCTGCAATTTTAGTGCATCATCTTACGGGATCGGGCGACTTTAGTGTGTTGATGGGCGATGGGCTTTGGCCGGCGGGGTCGGTTGCACTAAGCGAAAAGCATGCTTTACTTGTCGGTCTCTTATTGTTGGCAGCAGCGGCTGGCAAATCTGCTTTGGTTCCGTTTTCTGGCTGGTTGCCTCGTGCGATGGAGGGCCCGACCCCCTCGAGCGCTGTTTTTTATGGAGCTTTGTCTGTGCACTTGGGAGTTTTCCTTCTCCTACGTGTTGGGGGGCTCATCGAGCGATCCATCGTCTTGATGGTGGTCGTGAGTGCTCTCGGATTGGTTACCGCTGTGTATGCGATGCTGGCGGGACGGGTGCAGAGTGACATCAAGAGTGCGCTTGCTTTTGCCTCCCTAACACAAGTTGGAATAATCGTATTCGAAATTGGTGTCGGACTAAGGTTTTTACCTCTCGTTCACATTATTGGCCATGCCTGTCTCCGTACGCTTCAGTTGCTGCGGGCGCCGACCCTATTGCATGATTTTCATTGGATGGAGAATGCTGTAGGGGGACATCTTACGAGTGAGATTTCGGTTTGGCATCGATGGATTCCAAAATGGACTCGCCTCTGGCTTTATCGCTTCTCATTGGAACGCGGATTCTTTGATGAATTACTAGATGAGTATGTGGTGCGACCTGTGATTCGTCTCTTCCGCTGGAGCAATCGAATGGAGGAACGATGGACTCGGTGGCTCTCCATGGAATCGACCAGCTCAAAGCCACCTAGGCCAGCCTCTGAAAGCTCGCTGGAGGACTACGCGAAATGATGGAGCTACATTTGCCATGGTTAGAACTGGCTATCCTGATACCCATTCTTGGGGCTCTTTGGATTGGTAGGATTCGAGAGGCTAAGCTGGTCCGAAGGCAGACCCTTTTTGTCTGTGCGATAACGCTCGGGCTTGCGATCGGAGAATGGATTGATTTCGGGACATTGCATACTTTCGAAGCGCATGATCACTGGGATTTGGTCCACCGGGTGACCACGGTCGACATTCTTGTGGTTGACGAACTGAGCGCTCCGTTGCTCCCGCTAACAGCCCTTGTATTTTTGATGACTGTTCTGTCCACCTTGCCAAGCAAGGCTGGAAGGTTTCCGTTTCGATCGGCTCTTATTTTACTGGGCATGTGCATGGCGATCCTAAGCTGTCGTGAGCCTTGGGTGATTGTCTCGTTAGTGAGTCTAATGTGTGTGCCAGTTGCTGCTAATATTCGGGAACGAAAGCGGTCTAGTACCGTCTTCTATCTACATATGGGAATGATGTCTGCCTTGCTTGGTGGTGGGCAGCTTGTCCTCTCCTTGCCTGGTGTAGAAGGAAACGTGCGTCTAGGCGGAGTTCTTCTGTTGACGTTTGGGTGCTTGGTTCGAAGCGGAATTGTGCCTGTGCACTGTTGGCTGACAGATATGTTTGAGAAGGCGAGCATGGGGATTTCTTTGCTCTTTGTATCGCCCATGATAGGTGCCTACCTAACGATGCGCCTAGTGTATCCTGTGGCGCCGAGCTGGCTTTTGAAGGTGATTGCTGGGGTGTCATTGGTCACCGCAATTTATGCTGGGGGAATGGCCTTGGTTCAGGTTCATTCACGACGCTTTTTTTGTTGTCTTTTCCTAGGGTTCTCATCTTTGGTGCTAGTCGGCATCGAACTGGCCACCCCGATTGGATTAACCGGGGCTCTGTGTATTTGGCTGTCTGTTGGGCTTTCTTTGGCCGGCTTTGGTCTTTCTCTCCGGTCCCTGGAAGCTCGCACGGGACGTTTATCCCTTCGTGACTATCATGGGCTATACGAGCATACCCCCAAGCTGGCTGCATTGTTCTTGCTCACCGGATTGGCCTCAATTGGGTTTCCTGGAACGATAGGGTTTATTGGGACGGAGCTTCTAGTTGAAGGGGCTGTGACCTTCTTTCCTGCCGTGGGAATAGCGGTTGTGACTGCTGCAGCACTAAATGGAATTGCGATTCTTTCGGTGTATTTCAAGGTGTTTACTGGAACGGTTCACCAGACAACGGTCGACCTTCGCTCACAGCCTCCAGAACGGATTGCATTACTAGTACTCGCCGTCTTGATTATTGGAGGCGGAATCGTACCTCAACCCGGAGTCGCTTCGCGCTATCATGCGGCTCGTGCTTTGTTAACTCAACGGGAACGGATGTTAGCTACAGACGGGGAGAGCTCTCCATCTATTCCAGCGCTCCACGGTCAAATTACTGAAAAAGCCGGACGCATGAAGTAGTTCGAATGGTTTGAGAAATGGTTATCAGTTGTCGGACTTTCCTGGATCTCGAGATCGCGGTCGTTAGTTGGGGCCATTAATGGCTTCTGTCGCCGTTGGTTGAGACAAGAGAAACGCTCACAACGATATAGAACGAAAGAAAAACACGTATGACAAACTCGGTGCCTCGCGGGAATTTTGAGGGATTTGTTCAGAATCTCAAAAAAGATCTGACCTCTGGATTCTTAGTCTTCTTAATAGCATTGCCTCTCTGCTTAGGTATCTCGCTCGCTTGTGGCTACCCGCCGATTGCAGGAATTTTTACTGCAATTATCGGTTCAATCTTAACAACTTTCATCAGCAACTCTGAGCTGACGATCAAAGGGCCAGCGGCAGGCTTGATCGTGATCGCAATCGGATGCATTGAGGACTTCGGAGGGAATGGAATGGTCGGGGGATGGACGAATGCAGATATATCTGCCTATCAGGCTGCTCTCGCTGTGGGGGGCGCGGCAGCCGTTCTGCAGATCCTTTTTGGTCTCTTTAGGGCGGGAATTCTTGGTGAGTTCTTCCCGCTTTCCGCGGTGCACGGAATGCTCGCTGCGATCGGGGTCATCATTATTATCAAACAGTTTCCGGTTGCCTTAGGTGTTTCCGCTGGAGGCGAACCAATCGAGATGTTGCGGGAAATACCTCACTATATCACGGAGGCGAACCCTGCCATAGCTGCGATCGGATTCGTGAGCGTGCTGATCATGTTTCTGTGGCCATCACTAGGGAAAAAGCTTGGGTCACTGCGTGCTGTACCTGCTCCGATGGTGGTGCTTCTTGTGGCTGTCCCAATGGGGATGGGGTTTGATCTGCTCCATGAACACGCTTACACCTTGCAGGGACACCAGTATCAACTAGGTGAACAATATCTCGTCAAGATGCCCGATCGCGTCTTTGGAATGTTCGATGATATCACCACTCCCTCATTTGCAGTCTTGTCACAACCGAAAGCTTGGAAATGGGTCATGATGTTCTTCATTATCGGAAGCTTAGAATCTCTATTGAGCGCGAAAGCGATAGATCTCCTCGATCCATGGAAGAGGAAGACAAGTATGAATCGTGATATGGTCGCGGTTGGAGCCGGGAACCTATGTGCTGCCTTAGTGGGGGGCTTGCCAATGATTTCTGAAATCGTGCGTTCGAAAGCAAATATCGATAATGGCGCGCGAACGCGGTTTGCTGACATGTGGCATGGTATTTTTCTGTTGGCATGCGTGGCTCTCATACCAACGATTCTCCATCGTATCCCGCTTGCCGCGCTTGCTGCCATGCTCGTGTATACAGGGTATCGTTTGGCTCACCCAACGGAATTTGTTCACGTCTATCGAATTGGAAAAGAGCAACTCGCGATTTTCGTGACGACCTTGGTTGTCGTTCTGGCAACAGATCTATTGATTGGGGTGGCTGCCGGTATCATGCTCAAAATGCTGATTCATGTTGCCAATGGAGTGCCTTTGAGATCGATGTTCAAACCCTATCTCGAAGTGCAGGAAATTGATGGTAGCACGAGCAAGATTGTTGCAAGGGAGTCGGCTGTTTTCAGCAATTGGATTCCTTTCCGTCGTCAAATCGAGCAAATCGGTTTGGTGCAGAAGCGAAATCTTGTTGTGGACGTTTCTGATACGAAGTTAGTGGATCACTCGGTGATGGAGAAACTCGACGAAATTGAGCGAGACTTTCGACAAGAAGGGCTAGAGTTTACTGTGGTAGGATTGGATTCCCTTCAGCCCTTCACGAGCGATTCTCACTCTGCGAGGAGGCAGGGGCTGGTCTCCATGAAACGACTCACGATAGTCACCGAAGCCTCTTTAGAGAAGAAGCTTCGAGAGCATTTTCCGAAGGTGGGAGCTACCGGATACACGAGTGTGCCCTGCACAGGTGCAGGGCGCCGAGGTGTCGATGTAGGTAACAAATCGTCGAAAGCTCTCGTCCGGCTGGAAGTCGTGTGTCCGAACGATGTGGCCCAGGAACTTCTGATGCATATCCGCAATCAATTCATGGTCCAGCACCCCGTTACAGTATGTGTTGAATCAGTGGATGTGGTTCGACGAGATAACTTCATGCCACAACCTCCGGATGCGATCCTGGAGCATGCCCAGTGAAATGGGGCGAGCTCATTGATGTCTAGACTCACCCATGGGATTTTGCGAACAGCACAACGAGTCCAAACACAAGGGGTAGGGCCGCAAACTTGGTTCTCAAAAACGTGCTTACTGATTGTTTTAGCGAAGCCACAGGTCCCGACGGTGTCGGCTACATCAGCACTAAATTGGCTCATGATTGCAAGGGAAGAACGCCCAACAAGGGCGCCTAGGAGTGGAGCGACTACGAGGAATCCACTTCCGGTGATAGAAGCCGGTGGCGTCATGACGATCTGCATCGCTAATTTAACTCCCGTTTTCGGCTCGAGAGTTGCCAGTTGGCAAAAACGGCAGTCAACAAGACGATCCAATCGACAGGTTTGATATGTTAGGTAAGCGGAACGGATACTGGGGCGTAGGTGTAGGAAGTAAGGGCTTCCACGTGCCCCTGTCAGGGGGCTTTGGCTCGGTTGTCTGAAAAGGTTTCGCAGTGAATTTTCGTCAAATATCCAAACTTCTGGGCTATCTTCTCTTGTTTGTCTCTCTCGGGCAAACGGCTTGTCTTGGATTCGCTTACTGGGACCACGAATGGGGGACCCCTCGGATTGACGCCGCTGAAGGATTTCTGAATTCCTTGATTTCAAGTTTGCTCGGAGCCCTCGGCTTAATTGCCTTTGGGTGGCGGGCAAGCGGTGATCTCTTGCGTCGTGAGTCGGTGTCTGCGGTTGGATTTGGGTGGGTCGTTTGTACCTTGTTTGGAGCGATTCCTTTCGCCCTCTGTGAACCTCGATTGGATGTTGCGGGAGCGATCTTCGAGTCCGTATCAGGGTTTACAACGACCGGTGCATCAGTGATTGAAGACCTAGAGAACGTACCTCGCAGTGTACTCTTGTGGCGTAGTCTGACGCAGTGGTTTGGGGGGATGGGTATCTTGGTTCTGTTTGTCGCTCTCGTCGCGTCAATAGGGGCGAGCAGTAAGGCGTTGTTTCGGCATGAGTCCTCGACAATGGAAACAGAGGGCTTCTCGCCTCGAATTCAACGAATTTCATCGCAATTATGGGGTGTCTATTTTTGCTTTACCATCGTCGCATTCCTGGGGCTGTATGCTTTGGGAATGGGGAAATTTGAAGCGGTATGCCACACGTTTGCCGTCGTTTCGACTGGCGGATTTGGAACCCATAGTTTGAGTGTGGCGTATTTTGATAGCATGGCGATTGAGCTGTGGCTGACTCTCATGATGGTAATCGGGTCCATTAATTTTATGCTCTATGGATGGTTGGTTCGGGGGAGGTGGGATCGCTGGCGCCAGGACGAAGCGAGTCGATACTTTATTCTGACGATTTGTCTTTCGACTCTGATCATCGCTACAGATCTAATGATATTCGGAGGGGAGGAATCCATTCTAGATAGCTTTCGGATCAGTTTGTTTCAAGTTGTCTCCATAATGTCGACGACCGGATTCACGACGGCTGACTACGGACGTTGGCCGGCGCTCTCGGATGTGATATTGCTGTTGCTGATGTTGGTGGGAGGTTGTGCCGGCTCAACGGCAGGCGGTATTAAAGTTGGACGGTGGATTCTCTTCTTTAAGATTTTGCGCCAAAAGTTGGTTCAGACTTTCCGTCCTAACCTCGTTTCTAGACTGACGTTGAATGGTAATCTCGTAACGGATTCCCTTCGAGTTGACTGTTTGTTTCTCATTGTCGTCGCGGGCGTGTCGATTGTTTTTGGGACGCTCTTGGTGAGTTTGCTCCAACCTGAAATGGACATCGATAGTTGTCTCTCTGCTACGATTGCAACCTTGTTCAACATCGGGCCGGGATTGGGGGCGGTTGGTCCCGTGGAAAACTATGCGTTCTTGCACGCGCCAACCAAATTGGTGCTCGCGTTTCTCATGCTGTTGGGACGGTTAGAGTTTTATGCGCTCTTGGTGATTTTTGTGCCATCCCTTTGGAAAAAATACTGACCAGGGAAGGGACCAGGGTAGCTAGTTTTCTTGGCTGTATTTTTTTTCGAAGCGGCAGACCGGCTGGTATTGCGGTGGATTAGATGATTATTTCTGGAATGAAGCAAACGTATCTACAAAAACTGAAAGTGCCTCAGAGGCGTATGGGGGATGTCCTCTCACGTGGGACGGATAGGAATGTTCTTATTGAAGCCCGCTCAAACGAATATTCAGCCGAAGAACGATGGTTGGTAGAGCTTGAAGAGGGATATCGTCGCTTCCAGCGTAAGAGGGAAGGGGGAGGTGGCCATCGTCAAAAAACAGCACTGTTTTCTTCAAACGACGAAGACCTTGCCCCGGACACCATCGTGCTGGGCTGCTCTGATTGTCCCTACACGCCCGAAGCTATTTTTGGTTGGGCGTTTGGATCTCTTGTTGTGACTACAAATCTTGGCAATCGAGTCGCAACAGACGTTATCGACCAGATTCGCGACGTGCTGTCCAAGCGATCCATCGATTTAATCGTAGTGTTGGGACACGAGAAATGCTCTGCTGTGGAGACCATGGTAAACTTTCAAGCAGATCCAAAGTTTTCTAAATCCCTCTCGAACTATTTAGGGAATGCGGGTGAGGAAATTAAGTTGATCCAGCCAGTGGAAAGCCAAGAGAATTTTGGTGCAACTTGGGCTGAGAAGAATGTGATCGCCGGCGTCGAGAAACTGAAAAACCTAGATATCGGTGAAAGCTGCAAAATCTCAGGGATCGTGGTTGATCTGGAAACGCTTGATCGTTCCTTTCGCACCTACGTCTAGGTTTATTCTCGATGATGTGTCCTGAAATCGGTGGACAGCCGATTTTCTTTGTCTGGCAGGTGCCTAGCCAATTGCAACTCAGGCAACAAGGCGCATTTGGAATAGACCGGGGTAGTGTGACTACCAGGACTAGTTCGCGTGGCTAACAATCCGGCCACTTTCTCGTCGGATCGCTGATTTGGGCGATTGCCGTCGATGTCGGTGTGGACTCGATGTTCGTTGAAAGAGTCTCGGAATTGATCGAGCTTGTAATGGAGATCTCGTGCGTTCCAGAAGAAGAGTTGATCAAGATATATTTGACGTGGCATTCCCCAATAGGATGTGAAATGTCTGTCAGTGGAGTCGAATAGATTGGGGGTATCATCGACGCTCTGAGGCCAGGTACCAAACGTTCGAATGGGTAGCGGGAGTCGTTGTTCAGATGAGCGCTTCCGCGACGGCGAATGGAATCACTATCGCTTCGTTGCCAACGGGGCGGTGATCGAAACGTGGATTAATGGAGCAAAGGTCACGAAGTTAGGTGACGAAGAGATCTATCGGACGCATCCGATAGATCTTATCGGGCTTCATGTTCGCGGCGGTGGCAATTAACTTGTCCCTTGAGAAGAAGCTTTCTAGCGTGGATGGGTGCGAAACTCGGGAGGCTGGGCGATATTAATTCCGGCGTCGAATTGTCTCTTAACTTCCCATCCGGCAATCGCTTCCACATGACTGTCGACAAATAGATAGTTGGCCCGTCCTTTTGTACGATCTGCGTTGGAAGCTCCTGTGCGATGACGGTCAGGGCGGATATCATCAATGACACCTTCCCAACCGCTGTTAAACCAAGTTCGTGCATGGGCGTGATCCACGGAAATGGTTGGGCCGTACTCGTCTGCAACCTCAAAGGAAAGAATGGTTTCAGAGGGATGGCGGAGTTGGTCCAACTTGGGCAATGGGCTGAGGACCTCCCCAAACGAGCCAATGAGAGGAACGGCAATAAAATCATTCAGAATATAGCTGGTTCCGCCGTTCTTGCGTCGATCCGTTCGCGTGGGGTCAGATGGGCAGAACCGGATGGCTTTGGTGTTCCCTACGTAAGGCAATACTTTGGTGAGATACATCTCATTCGTGTTGAACGTTTCCTGTCCCGTCTTGGGAAGTCGTCCGTCGAAATCCTCGACATACATGGCGATTCCGAGTCCGATTTGTTTCATGTTTGAGGCGCATTTGATTTGTTTTGCCTTGGCGGAGGCTTTGCCGATGGCAGGGAGGAGCATTGATGCCAAGATGGCAATGATCGCGATGACCACGAGCAGTTCTATCAGCGTAAAGGCGCGATGATGATGCACTGGGATTGGCCTCCCCAAGCGAGAGCTAGGTTCTGTGAATGGGTCCATTTTTGAATTGTGGAAATTGTGGTTGAGAGACGTCTATCGAATTGCCGGTGCTCGTACGTGCACGGCAAGAACAGCCGCAAGAGAGTTGCGGCTTTGTGAACGGCACTAAACCCAGGACGGGGGAGCTCTTGGAGGGGATGCAGGCGAGAATGGCCTTGAGTGGACTTGACTGGCTTGATGAGCCGGCTGATCCAATGCGGGGCTGTCGTCGGGCCCCACTTCACTGGTATCGACTTGGATATCGAATGCTGCTTGGCAGAATGATTGAAGTGGGTCAGCTGACGTGCCTTCTGCGTCTGCCGGAGAATTGGTCCGCTGGGAGTCAGCTTTCTTGAGTGTGTGCTTTAGACAGCAACTGACTTTAGTCTCGTGAACCCAATCGTGGAAGACTTGACTCTGAGAGCCAACCGAAACCAGCAAGACCACGGCAGTCAGGATCAGTGCTGATCCTGACTGCATCGTAAGCTTGTTTCGGAATCGACTCATTCTTCGAAAATGACGGTAGTGCAAACTATTTGCATTAAGCAAGACTCTTCTGACAAACGTTTCGCCCCAGTTTAAGGGCGCCTTGGGGAGCGGGGATGTCAAACGGCGTTAGAAGATCGAAGCTAGCTCGAATCCATTTCTTCTCACTCAACTATCTTCCATCCACCCACATTTTTCGAAGCCAAGTAAATATTGTGAGAATACGACTCGATCCGAATCGATAGCGTTTTGGCTCCTGGTCTTTCCAACACATCAGCTGCAGTTATCGAGACGCCCAGCAAAAGGCCCATCGTATCGATCAATGTGTGGGGATTGCGGCCCTGATATAATTCCTGCATCAAAGCCGGCTTCCCTTCCATGGGAGGCAGATTTTACGTTTTGACTGTCAAGAATGGCGAAGGGAGGATGCGAATGCTTGCCAGTCTGTGCCGAAACTTTGTTTCGCATTTAAGTAGGCGTGGTATGACAATTCGCGACCCACTGGTCGGCAAGAGTCACCTGATCCGAAACCGTCAGGGTGTCGAAAACGAACTGCTGACACCTAAAGAATTCGCTAAGGACGGGCCAATTGAATGCCAGAGCGAGCTGGGAGGAATGCTCAATTTCTACTATCGGAAAGCAGCCTAAAACGCCGTCGGATGATTAAATTGGCCCCACAGGCAACGATCTTCATTTGAAATCGGAGGGAGTTGATTTGGCAAAGGGAGGCCATTGCGACCATGGAAGTCGCTCACATGATAGTGTTAGTGAAATTTTTGGGTGGGGGAATACTAGAATTTCGAAATCATCCGGCCTGACGGTCCCTATTTGCCCATGAATACATTCGACTGAAGAGGATTCCTGAAACGTAGTCTGGCCTTGAGCGCCGGCTTGGCTCTGACGCGATCGGCCCCGTCAGCTCAGGCGGCCGCGGTGAAGACCACCCAGATGGAGACCAAGGGGTTCTTCACGCTCGGCAAGCGAAAGGATCATTGTTGGCTCATTACGCCGGACGTGAAGCCGTTCTTCACGATGGGCTTGAATCACATCGATCCCGCGAGCCTGCGCTATCCAGAGAATATTCACATCTGGAAACAGAAATACTGTGGAAGCACGGTACGCTGGATCAAAGAGTCGGTTGTTCCCAATCTCAAGGATTGGGGATTCAATACGGTAGGGTGGGTGCAGGAAGTGACCGTCAAGAAGTGGCAGCATTCGCGTCCATTCACCAATGACGAGTATCAGGCCTTGGGCATACCTTATTGCCACCTGCTCCCTTTCATTGAATCGCATCAATGGGAGACGCACACGGTGCATTACGATTTTCGAAGTGAGGACTGGAAGGAATGGTGCGACTACGTTGTGCGTTCGCACTGCGCTGAATTGGCAGACGATCGGAACCTGATCGGTTACTTTTACAGTGACTGTCCTTGTTGGATTCACGAGCGTCCACACAACGCCTGGCGCGGTCCGATGTTCGGTCCCGAACGCCTCAAGTCGGATGCCGGTCGGAGAGAACTGAGCGCACTCGCCGAGATCTACTACCGGACGACCCTCGACGCCATTCGCCGCTACGACAAGCATCACTTGATCTTGGGAGATCGCTACGAAGCCAACGCGCCGATCGGGATGGAAGTGCTTCAAGCAGCACAATCGTATGTCGACGTGTTCTCGTTCCAGGATTTTCGTGATCCGGTGACTCACCTTGACGAATGGTATCAGAAAACCGGCAAGCCGGTGTTGCTCGCGGATGCTGCCGGGCTAAACTATCGTAGCCAATCGTTTTACAAGCCGAACAATGGCAAATGGTATGCCGACACACTGGCGGCGCTGCACAAGAATCCGGGTTGTATCGGATTTCATCTTTGGGGCGGCTAGCAGCGCAACAAGGCTCGCCGTCGCGGATTGCTGGACGAAATGGAGAATCCGGATACCGGGCAAATTGATCTGATGAAGGCGGCCAATCAGAGGATCACGCGTGGATGGAACGCGAAGTCTGATACGCTCGACCGGGCGTTGCCAGCTCCCGGAAAACGACGCCCCCAACCAGCATGTCGGTTGGGAGAAATATAGGAAGAGCTAGGTGGTTGCGGTCTGAAAATATTCGTGATAGTACCACTTCTGTTTCTTTTGAGATTATGAAAACGCGGTTGGTCAAAATCCTGTTGTTTGCGATCCTCGGCTCGCAAAGCGCTAGCGCTGAAGTAAATGAAGTCCTGTTGGCAAATTGGGCCAGCTTTACACTCGATGTCGACGGCGATGAGATGGCTGATTTCAAGGGGAGCACGAGCAACACGGAAAACATCACCTTGATAAATGTCGCGGAAGGAAACGCGTTCACCGTTCAGAATCTGCCAGGAACACGACCGGGACAGGGAACCTTGGGTAGCTCCTTTAATTTCGCCACCATAGCCGCTATTCAAGCGGATGCGATCTACGCCGGCTCTGTTTCCATCAATACGCCTCAAATCATCAACACGCTGCACCTTGCAGAGAACTCCTCGGTAGTCTTCAATGCGAATGAGACAACGCCTATTTTGGCGGGTTGGAGATTTGGCACATCGGGGACGGGCAATGACCCGCTCACTATCATCGGGTTCATTCTTGATACCACGGAGTTTTTCAGTTCTGGGGGCGCTGCGCCCATCAAGCTCTACACGCATCTCTACGGGGTGCTTGGACCGGGCGACCCCGCCCTTTCAGTATCGTTGGCAACAGCGCTCGGGGTGGGTGGTGGATCGGCAGCCGTGGGGGGCGTTCTTCCTACCACCTCATCCTTCACAGGTCCCAAATCCGGCTCCATCACCACTCCGTCGGTAATAGGAAAGACCTACCGCCTTCACCGACTCGCGAACCTGGGGGCAAGCGCTACGGTCGTGGACACTCGTAGCGGGACCGGAAGCGAGATCGTCTTCACTTTCGATGATTCAGACAGAAATGTCAGCCAGGCATTCTACTACGTGACAGAAATGTAGACTGCCTGATTTGCCGCCCCTGCTCAGCCTCGGGTAAGCAGGTCCTCGACTCATACAGCAAGCTTTCCTGGGGGCTTGAGGGATCATTTTGTCCAGAAGGTCCCGCCGCGGCCTTCCGTCTGCATGACATAATCTGTCTCTTATACACATCTGACGCTGCC
>CAJXVR010000014.1 GCA_913061285.1 uncultured Verrucomicrobiota bacterium
ACGAGATGTAGAGAGGTCTCGTGGGCTCGGAGATGTGTATAAGAGACAGGGATATCGATGGTGATGGGGTGGCGGATCGATCAACACTCTTTGCTGATGACTTGATGATTCCCAATGGAGTAATGCCCGGTGATGGGGGTGCCTACGTAGCCCAGGCGGGCGAGTTGCTTCATCTTCGGGACACAGACGGTGATGGTCGCGCGGATACACGTGAAGTGCTGCTTTCTGGGTTTGGAACCCAGGATACTCATCATACCCTTCATGGACTGACCTGGGGGCCTGATGGATGGTTGTATCTTCTTCAGGGGTATTACATCGCAACCCACGTTGAATCCTTGTACGGGCCGCGCCGCTTGAATGGGGGAGGCGCGTGGCGTTTTCATCCAGGGACCGGGCGACTGGAAATCTATAGCCGCGGCTTGGTCAATCCTTGGGGGATCCAGTTTGATCGTTGGGGCCAGACATTTCAGACCGATGGGGCCGGGGGAGAGGGGATTAATTATTCGTTTCCTGGTGCCACGTTTCGTGCCTCTCCTGGGGAATTACGGTTTCTCAAGGGGCTCAATCCTGGGAGTCCTAAGTTGAGTGGGATTGAGATTTTAAGTGGAGACCATCTGCCGGCATCGCTCTCTGGTCAAATCCTTGCGAACGACTTCCGAGCGAATCGAATGAATCGCTTTCAAATCAGTGAGGATGAATCAGGATTCATCTCGACCAAGTTAACCGATATTATTCATTCTAAGCATGTTTCGTTTCGTCCCATTGATATTGCCATGGGACCGGACGGAGCGATCTATGTGGCCGATTGGTATAGTCCAATCATCCAGCACGGGGAAGTGAGTTTTCGTGATCCTCGGCGAGATCACGTCCACGGCCGAGTTTGGAGAATTACTGCTAAAGGGAGGCCCTTGATTCCGAACGCTGATTTGACGAAGCGTACTGATTCAGAGTTGCTCGAGTTCTTGAAGGCGTCTGGAGACTTTACACGACGTCAGGCACGTCGAGTGTTGGTGGAACGTTATCAGCATCCGGTTGAGAATGCTAAAGCAATGGCATTTCGTCGCTTGTTGACTGAGTGGGAATCAGGGCTTGATAAGGCTAATGGCGACTATGAGCATCATTTGCTCGAACTATTGTGGCTTCATCAGTCATTGGACTGGGTTCAGAGCGGGCTGCTTGAGCAGCTGTTGAGGGATCAAGATTATCGAGTGAGAGCGGCGGCGGTTCGTTGTCTGGGGGATTGGCAAGATCGCATGAGTGGAGGGTTTGAGCGTCTTAAGGAAGCTGTCACGGATCTACATCCGAGGGTGCGGCTCGAAGCAATTAATGCTTTGGTACAGGCAGACTCTTTGGAAGCCAGTTCTGCGATCGCCTTGGCGCTTGATCAGCCAAGAGATCGGTTCCTAGATTTCGCTCTTTGGCGTGGGTTTAGAGAGCTGGAGGATCAATGGCTACCTGCCGTACAGGCGGGCGTGTTCGATTTTGGGGGGCAGGCCGATTATCTTGTGTATGCCTTGAAATCGCTGGGCTCCTCAAGTGCTGTCGAGTCACTGGTTCGACTGGCTCAGAGCGACGACTCGGTTTCGGAATCTAAACTCAGGATCTGGCAAATTGTCAGCCAGGTGGGCAACTCAAAGCAGCTCAATGAGGTGTGGAGGATTGTTGGTAGCGATAAGGTGCGATCAACGACAAAAGCGTCACTAATTCATGGCTTGATTGCCTCAAATCGGGAGCGCGGGATTTCCTCGGTGCCTAGTTTTGAAGTGCTGAGCCGCTTGATCGTTTCCGGAAAGGGGGGGCTTCTTCGAGCAGTGGTCGAGGCAGCAGGGGAGTTTCGAGTGAAAGGAATGGATGTCTCCCTACGCGCTCTTGAAAAGAAACAAGACCTAGACGCGGCCTTGCGAGCGAAACTTTACTGGGCTTTAGGTCGAATTGGCGGATGGGGGAATGAAGCGCTCATCGTTACTCGACTGGCCCAATTGGATGATGTTGCTGAGGAGGCGACGCTCGTGTCAGCGTTGATTCCTTCAAATCCAGGGGTGGCTACGCTTCATGTTTGTCGGCTTATCCGGCAGGCTCCAGAGGCGCCGGAATCCTGGATGCCCTTGGTTCGAAGCTTCCTCGGGAGTCGAGCCAATGTGACTCTCTTGGAGCAAAGCCTGATGCATCATTCTCTCCCTCGCAGTGCAGCGAGGCTCATTCTTAATGAAGTGGGAGCGTCGGGAAGGCAATTCTCTAGTCTGATTTCGACATTGACCAAGGCGGCTGCGTTGGATGCGGATTGGTCGACGATGTCAGGGGAGGAATCGAAAGCCATGGCATTGCTGGCTTTGTCTGAGGGAGATGCGAAGCGAGGAGAGGCACTGTTTAAGAGTGATGCGCTGATGTGTCTGAACTGCCATGCCATCGAAGGAATGCGAGGCAAGGTTGGCCCCGAACTGGGGAGTATTGGCGCAAGCGCTCCAGTCGATTACCTTCTTGAATCTCTTGTGCATCCGAATGCGGCGATCAAGGAAGGTTACAAAACCTTGAACCTTGAAACGAAGGCCGGAGAATTCATTAGTGGCGTTCGCTTACAGGAATCTCAAGAAACACTGGTCCTCCGGAGTGTTTTGGAGGACCAGATTATCGTTCCCGTCTCTCAGATCGAATCTCGGAAACAAGGCCTCTCTCTGATGCCTGAGGGCTTGGTCAATACGCTATCGCGCCAAGAGTTGCTTGATCTCGTGAAGTTTCTCTCGACCCTTGGCAAGTAGATGGACGGAGTCTTGGGGCAGGACTAACGGTCTGGGTCTCCAGAAAAACGGAAGGGCGTTCCCCCGAGAATCTGATCTGATGTTGTCGTTGAGCAAACGAATTTTTCGATATGCTCGATGATGAGATCGGTGCCTCGGTAGTGATTGACGTAAGGCCACATCTTCGGGTTATACATGGCATCTGTCATGTCGCGGACGAGGGCAACATTCTTTCCATTCTTCGAGAGTTGTCTTAGTCCAAAGGGCCTTCCAAGGACGCACATATTGGTATGAACTCCGACGAGAAGCACGTTTTCGATGTCATGATGTTCCAAAAGACTCCAGACTTCTTTTCCGTCGTCCGTGATAGCGTCGACGGAATGAATCTTGATGACATCGTATTGTCGGACCCAGGGGGAACCGGGGTTTCGCCCCATATCGGCCAAGTATTTTGCCCACGCAGCGTGCTCTGTCGGATCATCATCTTCACCTCCATCCGATTGATCTAAGGGGTAGACTGCTTGCTCTTCTGCGGGGATTTGATAGCACCAGTTCTCGATATCCTCGGGAAGGTTGGTTGCTTTGGGAGCGTTCTGAGCACGAAGCCTGGCCGGGTGGCCTTCGTAGAAATCGACGCAGCTGCTTGGAGAGTGAATGATCAATGCTCCTGCCTCACGTGCTTTTTCGATCAGCTGGTTCATCCGCGGGGCCATTTCTTTCACCCGCATGACCGCATTCTTACAATGATGAAGGTCCCAAACGTCGCAGACAATGATGGCGGTCTTCGAAG
The DNA here is from genome assembly GCA_913061285.1 of uncultured Verrucomicrobiota bacterium. Classification (GTDB taxonomy): domain Bacteria; phylum Verrucomicrobiota; class Verrucomicrobiia; order Limisphaerales; family AAA164-E04; genus UBA2970. Next base: position 3,526 of record CAJXVR010000014.1, read on the forward strand.
GCGCCCAGAGCTCTTTTTCTGTGACTGTCTTGAAGGCGCCTGTGTTGCCTTTTGAGACTCTCTTCTGCGTCATGATCGCGAAGGGCTTTTCGGGCTTTGTGGCCGCAGAATTACTCAAGGTGCCGAGGAAGCAGGTCAGCAGAAGGGTAATCGCTATCAGGCGAATCCGTGAAGTGTGTGGCCGGGAACTCATAGCCTTGATCGTAGAAGGCGTTCTCTTGCCTGCAAGCAAAATGAATGAGTGCAGCTATCAACGAAGAGACGGTTTGAAAGCGGGCCAAGTCGCGTGAGCCCCCTCAGGCGGCGGTGTTGAGGCAATGGGAGCTCAATCGATGACCGTCCGGTCCATGGTTGTCTGGGTGCCAGCGTCAAGGCGAGGGGCGTTGGGTTGAATGAAGGTCAGTTGGAATGGTCCGATGCTGATCAGGTCGCGGTCCCTGAGTAGGGTAGGTTGAGAGATCCGTTTTCCATTGATAAACACGCCATTCCGGCTCCCGAGATCCACCAGCCAAAGTTCATTGGTGGATTGGCTCTGGATTACTGCATGGCGTCGAGAGACGCGCGGATTCGGGAGGGCGATATCGTTGCTCTCCGTGCGTCCAATGGTGCAGGCGTGTTTGATTCGAATCCGATTGCCATCGGGCATCTCGACTTCGGCGACGGGCTTTACCTTGGTTACCCAGGATTGATCGAAAACGTGGTTGTAAATCCGATTTCGAACGACGAGTTGTTTCTGCTTCAATCGTACGATGCCTGAGAGCAGGAGATGGTTGCAGATGTCGTCCGCCTCATCATCCAGGATTTCGTCGCCTTGTTGGATTTGGGAATACCGTTCGAGGAGAGAACCCAGATCTCGAGCGTTACGAATCATCATATCACGAACAAACAGAAGGTTGTCGTCTTGCTCTCTGGCCCTTGTGCTGAGGAATGTTTCCTCGCAGACGGCATCGACCGTCTCAAGGTGGTTGAGTTCCGATGGCTCTCCCGCCGAGAGAATGCCTGCGATTTTGCGGCATAGTTTTTGAGTGAGATAGGGATGCCCGTGGGTCCAGTAGTGGATGCGTTCAAGAATCGCGGTCGCATCGACTTCATCTTGATTTGGTGGGGCGATACCTGCGGCGAGGGGCTGTGCTTCGGCTAAGCTAAAGTCAGCGAGTTGAATTCGGTTGCCAACATTGAACGGAGTGTTGTTGGGGTCACTAATGAGCTGTGCTGGCGTCGCCACTCCAAGGAGACAGAAGTTAAGCCGATTCAAGGCTGGGTCATGGATCCGACGATTGTAACATTCACGAATTGCTCCAAAGAATTCGTCCGTTCGGAAAGGGAGGCTTTTGACGACATCAATTTCGTCACAGAAAATCACGATCGGCTGATCTAGTTTTGCGAGGGCAATTTCCCGGATGGCTCCGAACCATCGTTGGACGGGACTGAGTCGCTGATTGTCCATCCAGTAGTCTTCCAGCTCATCTTCGAGATCCAGCTGTCTGCCTACTCCTAGGAGAAGCCCATCGTACCATTGTTCCGGGCTGACGTTCTGGCCGACCGCGGTGAAATCCAAAATGACAACTTTGATGTCCTGTTTTCGAAGTTCTCGAGTCGTCCTTACCATGAGGGACGATTTACCCATTTGTCGGGACGTCAGGACGTAGGCAAACTCGCCGGCCGAGAGCACGCTTTGAAGTTGCTTGTCAGCTTGTCGCTCAACGTAGGCTGGGGAATCGTGGTGGAGTGTGCCCCCGATGGTGTAAAACCCGGTCATTGCCCTTGGAAACTACGTGCTTTTCTCGTTTCTGCCAATTCTGTTCTTCTTCCTGGGCCTAGGGGCTCAATAAAAAGGCCCAAGGGAAACCCTTGGGCCTTTTTTGAGATGGGTTCTTTGAGTCTATTCTTGGTCGTATTCGCCGAGATCGCGGATCCAAATATTGCGGAAACGCATCGGGTTGCCGTGATCTTGAAGATGGATCGGTCCTCGTGCGGGATGGGGTTTGCTGTAGGTGCCGACCCGGCGGTGAAGCGAGGGGCCATTGTATTCCTGCTTGTGATGGAGCACGACACCATTGTGGATTACGGTGACATTGGCCTTCTTGACCAAGGTATCACCATCCCAACGGGCGGTCTCGAAGATGATGTCATAGCTTTGCCAGGCTCCTGGGGGAAGGCTTGCGTTGACCTTCGGTGGCAGTTGTCCATAGAGAGCCCCAGCTTGACCGTCAGGGTAGGTTGGATTCTGAAATGAATCTAAGACTTGGATTTCATAGGCGCCAAAAATGATCACACCGCTGTTCCCACGTCCCTGCGAATTGCCTTCGACTTTGTAGGGAGTGGCAAACTCGATATGCAGTTGGAAATCGTCGAAATGTTCCTTGGTTTGAATGCCCCCTGCTTTGGGAACGACTTCCATATAGCCATTCTCCACCTTCCAACCAGCAGGCTGTCCTTTGCCGCCTTCGAAATTCTTCAAGTCATGCCCATCAAAAAGAATGGTCGCATCTCCGGGAGCAGGTGCGGAATGTGAAAACGTCGTTCCTGGCGTCACGACTTTTGGTTGAGGGCGGGTTCCATCATGGACGCGCCATTTTTGGCCGGGGATGAATGGCGTATCGCTGTAGCCAATCTTTGGCTTCTCGTTGTGGTGGTCTGCGCTTAGCGAAGCACAATAGGCAGCACTTGCAAAGAGCGCGACGGATAGGGCGCTCCGATAGATCGTAGTTGAGGTCATTGCCGAATGGTTGGCAGGAGACAGAAAAAAATCAAGGGAATCTCACCCAGAAGCGAAATTCCCTTGATTACTTTGGATGAAAGGTTTGGACGAGGTCGAGCTAGTTTCGATTGATTCGTTTCAAGAGCTCGTAAGCAGCGATTGCCTTTTTGTCGCCGTCTTCTGCTCGGTAAATGAGTTCTTGCTCGAGATTGATTAAGGAATCGTTGATCGCAACTCCCTGATCAAAGTTGACGTCGGGTTTGGCCTTGATCGTTTCGATGGCATAGAGAGCCTTTTGAAACTGGCCCTTTTTGATCGCCTTTGAAGCAATGTCGGCATGTTTCATGGAATCGCTGTCGGCACCAGCAAAGGCCTCGGAGAGATGGTCTGCCGCCGCTTCGGGGGTTTTCGAGGTGCGAATATTGCCGTCGTCGGAACCGCCACATGCGGCCAAGAACATGGCCATCGAGAGTGTGATTCCCAAGAAGACGCGGGGCCCCAGTGGGGTAGGGTGCTGGCGGTTCATTTCTTCTCCTCCTTGACTCTGATTTCTATTTTCTATTCTCCGGTCTTTGAGGCGGGATTGCACCAAAACTTTCCGGGGCGTTGGCCTCGGAAACCTCCAATGCCGGCTTCGTTGTAGAAATTTCGAAATTTCCAATATTCAACGTGGCCTCCGAACATTCCTAGGTTGGCTCCGAGGGCGTGTCGCTCAGTGACCCCTTCGTTAGGTCTGCTTGCCACGTTGTCGTAGTTGGATGGCTTACGTTCATCGGCTTCCCAGTAGATCATCGAGTCTGCTTGAAATTGATCCATCTTGAATGACCCCCATTGCACGCCGTTTGGGCTAGTTCCATAAGCCGTCACCGCACCGTTCATGACGTAGCTGCTGACCTTCATCTCGCGCTGACGGAAAAGAGGCGTGTTGGTTCGGTCCAGCGGACAGTAGAAAATTTTCGGAACTCCCAGATAGCTCCAAAGGGTACCTTCTTCGATCACGTGTTCGGGATTCACGCCTCGTCGGCGGGTGTAGCACCAGTTGGGTTGATCGTAGGTTCCTGAGCTCCACGAGGAGTAGGGGAGGTAGTCCTCATTATCAAGGACGTACATGTGGGTCGCGAGAAGGGTTTGCTTCAGGTTATTAAGGCAGGCAGTGCGCTGCCCCTTTTCTTTGGCTTTGCTGAGTGCGGGGAGCAGCATGCCTGCGAGAATGGCGATGATCGCAATCACTACAAGTAGTTCAATCAAGGTGAACGCTGCCATTTTTGACCGGCGCATCGCTATTCGATTCCAGCGGAAGAGGTGAGTGCAATTCATAGATTTTGCCACTTCTGGGTTTGGGTTCTAGTAAGAATTGCGAGTGTGACTGCTCAAAGCAAGTCTTTTCCTCCGCTTTGCTGATGGTCAATGTCAGCAGTCTCTAGGCTGCCAGAATGACGACCTGATGGGGGGCTGCCGAAGTCCCTCCGAGTTGTCTATGGACGAATCCAGCCGCCCCAACCGGTGAAGTCGGTGGCGGTCGGGGCTGTTCCACTAGAGGGTTGGCGATCTTGATTGACAGGGTTTCGTTCCTACCAATTGTGTCCTTGCTACTCGTTGATAACGGACGACTCGTTGAGGCCGTATCGAAGCATCACACGTTGAGTTGCCGCTCCAAGACGTTTTGCATCGAGAATGATTCGCTCAACGGGTTCTCCTTGTTCGAATTCGACAACGTGATAGTCCCCGTCGGAATTCTCAAATGCAGACTTCAGCTGATCGATGCGGCTGATGCGTTCTCCATTGATCTTGTCGACGACGAGGAATCGGTACGACTGATAGCCAAGATTGTAGGGATCTGGAAGCACAGTCGAAAGCACCACCAATCGCGGTCGATCTTCGGTGGGGGGCTGCCCCTTGTAGTGGATCAAGCGGACGGGGGCGCGTCGTTGCCAGTCGTTCCCCCAACTCATGAGGTAAGGGACGGTCATTGGTTGAAAGACCAATCCACCGGCCATGACGTACTCGGGAGGGGAATCATAGAGCGCGGTTGGAATGAGTTCGTTGTCATAGTCGGCTTTCGGAAGGGTGTAGAGAATCTCCTGTTCCTTGCCATCTCTCCAAACCTTCATGGGAATCTTGTCACCCGCCCAATGATTTCGGGTCGCGAGGTTTTCTAACATCATGGGGCCGTAGACGGGGTCATTGTAGTCTCCCAAAGGGTCGATACTGTTTCCATCGATCTCTAGCAAGATATCCCGTGGCTTGAGCGTGTTGTTGTCGCCCGGAAGATTGGGGATTTGGGTGACAATGACTCCTCGCTTGGTTCCGGTGAGATTGAGGTAGTCGAGGGTTGTTGGGTTCTCAGATTGTTGCCAAAAGAAGTTGAAGAATCCCATCCCACGATAGTTGCCTTCTGACTGTGCCTTTAGCAGCGATTGAATGAAGGACGAGGGAATAGCAATGCACTTGTTGCGGGCTTGTGAAATCGTGAGGCCGATGACCTTGTTGTCGAGGGTGATTGCTTCGGACCAGCCAACCCCATTGATTTCGGAATCGAGTTCGAGATGAAGCATGTCGATGAAGGTCAGCTGGCCTTTTCTGATTTGCAGACGATTGATGTCGAGCTTTCTGACCTCGAAACGTCCTGAATTCCAGCGAACGAGTTCAGCAGTTCCAGAATCGGGGACTTCTTCGGCAAGTTTTGCGGGCTCGAGGCCTTCCCAAAAGCGCTCTTCGTCTACCGTGACGAGGGCGATATTGGCATGATAGTCGATCCAGGTCACTCGACCTGTATACCATTGACCGCGCCCCCCTTTTTGGAGGCGGAGGAGGGTGTGGTTATAGAGAAGATTGGCGGTTGTGACAATGGCTCGCTCGCCGATGACAAGACCGAATTTTTGATTCGCTGCGACTCGGCGGGACCAGGGTTGAAAGTAATTGTAGTTGTGCCGATTGATGTCTAGCCGAACGACAGAATTTTCCCAAGGGGAGCGCTCCTTTTGTGCCTGCGCGATCGGAGCGAAGACGAAAGTCGCGAGAATGAGTGCTAGGAGATTTTTCATAGTCGTCGGTCGTTGGCGATTCCGTAGGTGTTCAGGATAGATCCGTTTGCGGTGTTCGCCTCGATTCGGTCAACGGTCTCGAATCCAAAGCTCCCCGAAAAATCAATAACATGAAAATCGTCGTCACCGCTTTCGAAGGCGCTGATGACGTCTTCTAGCTTGTCAATCCGAACGCCGTTGATCTTGTCTACCATGACCCGGCCTCGGATTCTCATGTTCGCGTTGACCGGATGGGCGAGTGTTGAGGCAAGCATGACGGCATCGGTGCGAGTGTTTTCGGGGTCAGATTTTCGTTTGTAGAAGAGCTCGTAGAGAAGCTCTGAATCAGTTGTTGCCGACCAATTCTGTCCGAAGGTGCTGAGGTAGTTCTTCGTCAGTGGAGTGAAGACCATGCCAGCATAAACATAGTATTTGGGGAGTTCGTAGAGATTTCCTGCGGCTGCGTCCTTGGTTTCGACATGGACGGGGAGCTCGGTTTGCAGCCCTTTCTTGTCGCGCCACAACGTAATGGGCACCGAGTCACCGCTTTGCGCCAGGCTGAAGGCGAGACCGGCATGCAATTGATTGTTTTGGTAGAGGATGGAGCCGTCTTGGGCAACGGGATAGTCTCCGACTGCGACCAGGACATCATCTTTCCTCAAATGCTTCTTTGCCGAATCGGAGAAGAGTGCATCAATCCGTGCTCCTTCGAACTGAGCCGGGACACCCAGAAAGGCTCTTTGGGCGGCGTTTTGCAGAGGGGCCATGCGGATGCCAGCTTGCGGGAATCCATCATAGCGCTTGTCTTTGACATCCTCGAGGAAGTGCTCGAATACGGGCGGAGCGATGAAGAAACCGGTGTTCTCAAGGCCTGGAATTCCCTGGAACGCGACACCAACCACTTTCCCGTCCTGAATGACTGGGCCGCCACTATTGCCGGGATTGATTGCGGCATCCGTCTGCGCGGCTAGAAGCCGGCGATTGCCTGGGTGGGTGTAGTTCTGTAATTCGATCCGACTGACGACCCCACTCGTGTAAGAGATTTGCTCTCCTCCGGCTGGATAGCCGTAGGTGACAACCGTGGATCGCACCTTCGGGAGTTCTCCAAGGGGGAGAGGGGTGAGGGAATCGAAAAATCCCGGTGCATCCACCTCCAGAAGGGCGAGATCGCAGTCATGTCCGATATAGGAGACGCGTGCCTGAAAGGGTTGCGAATCCTGATAGCGGCGAACAAGGATTTGTTTGGCCCAGGTGACGACGTGGGCGTTGGTCATGATCCGATTGCCCTCGATGACGAACCCAGTTCCTGAGGATCGACTCACTGGCATACTGTTCCAGGGTTCGTCCCAGTCCGGTTGCTGGGTGAAGACGACAATTTGAATCACGGACTCTTCAGGCGGAGCCGCCTGGGTGAGCACGGATGCTAAATAGAGCAACGAGATTAGTTTTTTCAAATCCTCCAGAACATGCGTGCCCCTCGGTCAATGGTCAAGTTCCTAACGAGGGATTGACCCAGGTGTTTTAATACGCCAGATTCTGGCTGCGCATGTGATGATTATAGTGCCTGAACGTGTCGTTCTCCGTACGGGCCAAAATCTCTTATCAAGCTGATGTTAACTCGATTTTTAGGACTGAGATCTGTGGGTTCCTTTTTAGGAACGATCATTCTATCTGTGACTCTGAGCGCCCAAGAAGGCGATCGAAAAGATCCCAAGGGGATGAGTCAGAATGAAATTTGGAAGTCATTTGATGTTCCTGAATCCCCCGTGCTGTCGCCTGAGGAGGCCTTACAGTCGTTTACGGTCCCCGATGGCTTTCGGGTTGAGATTGTTGCAAGCGAGCCTCTCGTCGGCGATCCGGTTGAGATCGAATTCGATGCCGAAGGGCGGCTCTGGGTCGTCGAGATGCGCGGCTATATGCCAAACATTGATGGAACGAATGAAACCGACCCCGTCGGTCGAATCGTGGTCCTGGAAGATGTGGACGGTGACGGGCGTATGGACCGGAATACGGTTTTTCTGGATCAACTAGTCATGCCGCGCGCCTTGGCAGTGCTCGATGAAGGCGTTTTGGTCGCCGAGCCGCCGCGTTTGTGGCTCTGTAAGGACCTTGATGGGGATCTTCGCTGTGATGAGCGAGTACTGTTAGCTGAAGATTATGCGCCGCAAAATGACCCAAAACTAGGGAAGAAATCCAACCCAGAACACGCCTCCAACGGGCTCTTGTGGGGGATGGATAACTGGATTTATAGTGCGAATCACACCACGAAATTTCGCTACATTGGCGGGAAGTTTGAGCGGGAGCCGACGGTTTTCCGGGGGCAGTGGGGCATTTCTCAGGATAATGTGGGGCGGCTCTTTTACAACTCAAACAGCGATCACTTCCGGGGCGATCTAGTGGCTTCTCACTACCTTGCGAGAAATAAGAATATTATTGGTCTGAAAGGGGCAAACACTCAGATTAATCGTGACCAGACAGTTTGGCCAGGGCGTGTGACCACGGGCGTGAATCGAGGGTATCGACCTGGGGTGTTGCGGAAAGATGGCACCCTTTCTCGTTATACGGGCGCCTGTGGAACGCTGATTTATCGCGGGAGTAATTTTCCGGCCGACTTTTTGGGAGACGGCTTTATTTGTGAGCCGACGGGGAATTTTATTCGCCGAAATAAGGTCGTCGAGACGGATGGCATCGTTAAGGCATCAAATGCCTATCACCAAGCCGAGTTCCTCACTTCCACCGATGAGCGCTTTCGGCCGGTAAACATGGTCAATGGGCCTGATGGGTGCCTTTACATCGTTGATCTCTATCGGGGCTTGATTCAACACCGACTCTATCTCACGACCTTTCTTCGGCGTCAGATTGAGGAGCGAAAACTCGACGAGCCCATCGGTATTGGGCGCATCTATCGGGTCGTCTACGAGGGGGCTGCAAAGCGGAAGGCGCCAAAATTGAACTCCCTTGATTCGAAATCTTTGGTTCACGAACTTGCGGATCCAGATGCTTGGCGACGAGACACCGCTCAACGCCTCTTGGTGGAACGCCGTGACACCGCCGTGATCGGTGATCTTCGCGTGGCCGCCACGAATACTCATCGGCCACTGGGGCAGATTCACGCGCTATGGACGCTTGATGGCTTGGGTGGAGTCGATGAACAGACGATTGAGAATGCCCTCATGAGCCCGGATCCTAAAGTCAGAATCGCAGCGCTACGAGTGTCTGAGTCATTGTTGCCGAAATTGGGGGCTGGAACGGTCTTGAAGCTTTGGCGAGCTCGGCTGAACGACGTGCCTGAGGTGCAATTGCAGTTGGCGCTTTCGCTCGGCGAAATCAAGGGCTTGGTCGTGCTTGACCTGTTGCACACGATTTTGGAGCGGAATCTCCACCACGAATACATCGCAAACGCGACCTTGAGTAGTCTCTATCAGCGAGAGCTCGAGTTCGTCGAAATGCTGCTCGGAGCCGATGGAAACGTCGCTCAGGCAGGTTCAGGGATCGTGCCAGTCTTGGCTCGCTTGGCAGGAGCGGTATATGCCGAAGGCAATGCGGCGCGAGTGGAGGGCTTGATGAATCTAGCCGCCGCTGAAGGGACGGACCAATGGCAGGCCGGCGCGCTTCTCTCAGGCGTCAAAGCTGTTGCCTTCAAGAAGGTTCAGGGAAAATTTCGGCTTGATGGGGATCCTCTCAGCGTTCCAGCAGAACCCAAAGCCTTGCGATCCTTGGTAGATAATGGGGCTTCGGATCTGAAGACGGTCGCTTCCGACCTGCTAGCGGCTTTTGTTTGGCCGGGCAAGACGATTGCAGCAAAGGAAGCGGTAACCGCCCTTACTGCCGAACAACAAGCCCTATTCGATGCCGGGAAAGATCTATATCTCATCAGCTGTGGGGCCTGTCACCAGCCGCACGGGCGTGGTCAAGATGGTTTGGCTCCGCCACTGCTGAATTCTGATTGGGTTTTGGGCAATCCTGAGCGAATGACCCGAATTGTGCTCCATGGGCTGCAGGGGCCGATAGAGATTCAAGGCAAGAAATGGGAGCTTGCCATGCCTGGTTTGGCAGTTTTTGACGATGAGCAATTGGCATCGGTATTAACCTATGTCCGTCGTGAATGGGGGCATACTGCCTCGCCGATTTCTCCAAAGTCTGTGGCCGCGATTCGTGCTAAATATGAGGGCCGAGTCGATATGTGGACCGTCAAAGAACTCGGTGAATAGTATGGGATCCCTACGACTTGAGAGTAAGTCCGCACTTGTGACCGGTGCTGGTTCTGGCATTGGTGCGGCGATAGCCGAGCTATTCGCCGCTGAGGGGGCTTCTGTGATCGTTGCTGACGTCAATGAATCGGCGGGAATTGAAACGGTCGCTCGCATTCAGGCATCAGGGGGCCAAGCACGCTTTGTTTCTTTGGATGTCGCAGATGGGCAACAATGCTCTGAAATCGCTGCCTCGTTGATTGCTGAGGGCGCTTTGATTGACATCTTGGTGAATAACGCTGGGATCGGTCATGTAGGGACGTTGTTGGAGACGGATGGAGATGATCTCGATCGGCTCTATAAGGTGAATGTTCGCGGTGTCTTCAATCTCTCAAAGGCCTTCCTACCGGGAATGATTGAGCGGGGACACGGAAATATAGTCAATCTGGCTTCGATTGGTGGGGTCGTGGCGGTTCGAGATCGCTTGGCTTATTGCACGACGAAATTTGCCGTTGTGGGCCTCACCAAGAGCATCGCTCTCGACCACGCCCTCCAGGGAATTCGTTGCAACTGTATCTGTCCGGGACGCGTGGAGACGCCATTCGTAACGGCGAGACTGAAGGAGTATCCGGACCCTGAGGCTGCCTACAAAGAGATGGCGTCGACTCAGGCACTTGGACGAATGGCTAAGCCGGTTGAAATTGCTCATGCGGCTCTCTATTTGGCCTCGGATGAATCTGCCTTCGTCACTGGGACCGACTTTCTTATTGATGGGGGATGGACGGCTGGTAAGTAGCTGTAAAACGGCCCTGGTCTCAAGTTGACCCGGTTGTTTCGACGGACGGATGGATGCTCGAGGTTCCATGGGGGGGCATGTGAATGGGCTGTTGCGTCGAATTTGCGGGAGGGGAGTCTCTGCCTGACTCAGTCGCAATTCTTCTCGAATCCTAGTAGTCATGGGCAAAGCGACCGCTGGGCTCTCGTAGTCCAAGACACGGAATCTGGTCCAACAAGCCATCTCTCTCCGCTCGTCTTATCCCTTAGGCCCTGACAAGGCCCGTTCGTTTGCTAGATTCATCGTCCGTCTCGGCTTCGGGGCACAAAAAAAGCCCGCCAATAAATTGGCGGGCTTTTTGTAGAATTGAGGTCTCGTTCTTAACGCTTGCTGTACTGGAAGCGGCGTCGAGCACCGGGCTGACCGTATTTCTTACGTTCCTTCATACGAGGATCGCGGGTCAACATGCCCTCAGCCTTCAGGAGAGGGCGCAAATTGATGTCTACCTTAAGCAAAGCCCGTGAAATTCCGTGACGAGTCGCTTCAGCTTGACCTGTTTGACCACCGCCCCGCACATTTACTCGGATATCGAACTGCTTCGCCGTGTCAGTGAGTGACAAAGGACGAGTGATCGTTTTTTGGTGCAGATCAAGTGGGAAGTAATTCTCAAAGGTCCGACCGTTGATCGTGATTTTTCCAACACCTGGAGTCACTCGGACTCGAGCAACCGAAGTTTTTCGTCGGCCTGTTGCGATATGCTCAGCGGAATCTGACATAGATAGTAGTAGAAGGGGTTAAGCTCCAGCGCTTAGCGTCGTTGGGTTTTGAGCGGAATGAGGATGAGACGGCCCGGCATAGACTTTAAGCTTGGTAAGCAAACGCTTGCCTAGGCGGTTCTTTGGGATCATTCCCTTCACAGCGTGAGTGATAATTCGATCCGGGTGATTGGCTCGAACATCTTTAACAGAGCGATATTTGTCACCACTACGCCAACCGGAGTAGGACATATAGGTCTTTTGGACGTCTTTATTGCCGGTAAGTTTGACCTTTTCGGCATTGATAACCACAACGAAATCACCCGCATCCAAATGCGGTGTGAAAGTCGGCTTATTCTTACCACGTAGAACATCGGCAACTTTTGCAGCGAGGCGCCCTAGCACCACGTCTTCCGCATCGATAACGTGCCAGGCACGTCGTTGTATATCAACTTTCGGCAAGTGTGTTTTCATCCGTAAACCCAATAAAAAGGAGCCGAGAAAGTAGCAAACCCCCTCAGTAAGTCAACTGATTTGACATAGTTTCTGCTGTGTGCCTGGACAGAGTGCTTCGGCTCCGTTATCGAGGCCCGTTTTTTGTCCCATGATTGCCAATGGAATCGCGCTTTTCGTTGGGCTAGAGCTGAAACGAGATGTGAATTGGAGCAAAGAAAAGCCCTGATTCGCGGGCGCGAATCAGGGCTCGAAAGGAGTTGTAGCGGGCCTAGTTTGCGCCGCTAACGATCCAAAGCTTGATGAGATCCGTTTGTGCCTTGGTCAAGGGATCACCCTTTGGAGGCATGATATCATCATGATCGGCAGGGAGAACGATGCGCTGATAAAGGGAACTCTCATCGGGACTACCCGCTTTGACAACGGCGCCTTCTTTGCTGCCTTTTGCCACCGCTGCGATGGTATCGAGTCGTAGTCCTGCTTTTTGCTTATCCGGTCCGTGACAATCGGTGCAGGATTCCGTGAGAATTGGGAGGACGTATTCGACGAAAACGCTACTCCCAGAGGCCTTCTTCTCTGCAATCTTAGGCGCTGGCGCTTTGATCTCTGCTTCCGCCTTCGCCCCGTTGGCGATCCAATTCTTGATGAGGGCGATTTCGTTCTTTGCCAATGGACCACCTTTAGGCGGCATGATGTCATCGTCATCCGCAGGGAGGGTGATTCGTTGGAAAAGACTGCTTCCGATCAAGTCTTCTGCAACGACAACAGCGCCGTGCTCGCTTCCTTTGAGAGTATGAGCAAAGGTATCAAGTCGAAGATCATCTTTCTGCTTCTCCTCGCCGTGGCATTTCACACAGCTGTTTTGCAGGATAGGTAAGATGTGCGTCTTAAAATCGGGATCCTCAACCACGGCGACTTCACTCGATGCTTCGGACTCATTGGCTTCCGATTCGAGTTTCTGTCTCTGCTCCTTTAGGGACGCTAAGCGGGCTTTGCTGAGAATCTCTTTGTCCCACCCAAGATTGATTTCAAGTTTGTCATTGCCAGCGGCCGTCTGTGCCTGATGAAACGCCTTGGCGGCGTCAAAGGTGACTTTGGTTTGCCAGAGGTAGAGGTTTTCGAGTGACTTGAAGGATTTGAGTGCCTCGAGGCCACTGTCGCTCACGCCAGTGCCGTAAAGATTGAGATACTTGAGTTTGCTCAGGCCCTTCAGATGAGCCAGTCCAGCGTCGGTGATCTTCGTTTTTTCGAGATGGAGGCGTTCTAGGCTTGAGAGCGATGCCAAATGGGCGAGACCGGCGTCACTGATCCCGGCATTCTTAAGGTCGAGTTCAACAATTTGGTTAATCTCTTTGAGAACGGCGAGGTCTGCGTCCGTTAGGACGCGGCCTTCGAAGGTTTTCGGAGGGATCAGAACACGGACGCCCTCGGTATTCTGTGCTATTCCCAATACTTGGCCGCCGAATTCTTCTACCTTTGAAATGGCAGTGCTCTCGTCAGCGATCACGGATTGGACCAGTAGGACTATGAGACAATATCTCAGAAGGTTCGCAAATGACTTCATATACTTCAGGTGGTTCTGGTTGGATATTGAGCGGGATTTTTCGTCCTTGGTCAAGGATTTGACACCCGCTTGAGACGTGAAAGCCTGATAAGTTCAGATTAGTTCTGCGTGACGTTGGTGCCGGCCGGCGATTTAAACCAGATTCGGACGACGAGAAGGGCTACGCAGATTAGTCCCGCAGCCAAGCCCACCCACAGCCCGAGAACCCCCCAGTTGAGGAGGAATGCACAAATGAGGCTGATCGGAAATCCAACGAGAAAATGACCGATGGCATTGGCTTTCATCGGCGCTCGAGTATTCCCCCATCCTCGAAGAGCTCCTGTCGCGGTGACTTGAAGGCCATCTGCAATCTGGAAGATTGCCACTACGAGAAATAGTTTGGTAGTCAGTGCGATGACGGCAGAATCGCTGGTAAAGATGGATGCAATCTCTTGGGGGAACCAAAGGTATCCTGAGGAGAAACAAGCCATGATGACGCCCGAGAGGCAGAGAGCAACGGCGCCAGCACGGCGCGCTTCGCTCTCATTGTCCGCTCCGATCGATTGACCAACCCGGACGGCTGCAGCGGACGCGACCCCGCTCGAGAACATATAGGTGAAGGCGGCAACCGTGAGGCAAATATGGTGGCTAGCGAGTTGGACGGCCCCCATAAAACCTGCGATCAAACTCGCGATTGCGAAAACACCAATCTCGGAAAGAGCCTGTCCCCCTGCGGGCCATCCTAACCTTAGGAGAGTCCGCTGGGCCTGAATCGAGGGGCCGGTCCAAGACCAGATGTTCCGTTGGAATTGGCTGGCTGTGTAGAGTATTGCGATCACTACCATCGACCAGCGGCTGATCACAGTTGCTGCCGCAATACCTGCCGTACCCCATTGCGGGAAACCCCACCAGCCGAGTCCTAAAGCTAGATTCACCGCGAGATTGAGTCCGTTGGCACCGATCGTTACAGCCGCGAGGAACATGACGCGGTTTTGTGCCTGCCAATAGCGTTGGAGAACGAAGAAAACAAAGATCCCCGGAATGGACCAGATCGCGTTAAGGAGATAGACCGAAAACTGCCGGTTGGCTTCACTTGAAGGGGCAAAGGCGCGATAGCTGAAGTTGGCACCCCAGAGTCCGATCATGCAGAGTAGGGATAGTCCAGCGGCTAGCCACAACGCTTGGCTGAGCCAGTGTCGGAGCGCTTTGTTATCTTTGGCGCCGACGGATTGAGAGAAAAACGTGTCCAGGGCGATGAGGACCCCTAAAAGCACCATCATCGCGTGCCAGAGGATGATTGATCCGAGCCCCAGGCCTGCGAGGGCGTCGGTGTTGATTCTTCCGGCAATGATGGTGTCGACCACTCCCATTGACATCTGCCCGACCTGTCCCAATATCATGGGAAGGGCGAGACGCCATGTTTGTGAAACCTCTACTCGAAGCTTGCTGAGAGGGTTTAGTTTGGAGTCCACCTTTTTTCTCTGAACGCGGTATTGGCTGCTGTCTAGAAGGCTGATCGCATAAAATCACCTACGATTAGTATCGCTCAGATAATGGAAGACGATAGGGTGGTGACGGAAGCGATGAAAAGCAAAATGGTATTGCCCAGCGAGATTCGTGATGAAAGTGAGCTCCTTGACGTAATGACGTCGCCGCGGGAGCCGCTTGTTCATTTCATTTCTGGTATTGAGGGCCCGCTGGTGATTGTCGGTGCCGGTGGGAAAATGGGACCTTCTCTCTGTGTGCTTGCCAAGCGAGCGGCCGAAGCCGCAGGTCGAGATTTGGAGGTGATCGCGCTGAGTCGTTTTTCGAATGAATCAGAACGTGAATGGCTCAATCAGCGAGGAATCCGGACCCAGCGTTTTGACGCCTTGGACCCGAAGGATTTGGATGCCCTCCCGGAGGCTTCTCATGTCGTTTATTTGGTCGGCCTAAAGTTTGGAACGGGCTCGAATCCTGAGCTGACTTGGGCGACAAATACGATCGCTCCCGCAGGGGTCGCTCATCGCTATTCACGGATCCCTATGGTTGCGCTTTCAACCGGAAACGTCTATCCGATGGTGCCGGCTGATTCGATGGGTTCACTCGAGCAAGATCCGCTCACTCCAATCGGTGAATACGCCAATGCCGCCGTCGCTCGAGAGAGGGTTTTTGGGCATTTTTCCAGAACTTTAGGGAATCCTTGTGCGTTACTACGGCTCAACTACGCACTCGACCTTCGCTACGGGATTCTTGTGGATCTGTGCCAATCTATTCTTAAGGGACAGCCGATTGATCTGGCGATGTCTCGGGCGAATTGTATCTGGCAAGGGGATGCCAATGATCGCATCCTGCGGTCCTTGTCGCTGGCTGCTAGCCCGGCGGTCAGTTTTAATCTGACAAGTCCGGAATCTTATGCCATTCGTGATCTTGCTGAACGGCTTGGTGCGGAGCTTGAGATGACTCCCAAGTTTCAAGGAGAGCCATCATCAACGGCGCTTCTGAGCGATGCGAGCCTACTCACAGATCGCTTGGGTGAGCCTGAGATACCTATCGATACAGTCATCCGCTGGACGGCCAGGTGGATGAGGCATGGGGGCAGAACGCTCGGGCGTCCCACCAAGTTTCAAATACGAGATGGTGCGTTTTGACGAAACGTAACGGATCTCGTTACCTCAATTCTTCAGCGAAACGGCTTGCCAGTTCCGGGCCAGTGCTCGCGCTTGTGCGATCATCGCGCATCTTGAACTGGCTTCCTCCGACATTAGCGGCGATTAAGTGAAGTTGATCCTTGTCTAGTGATGCATAGGCGGCAACTGGCGATTGACAACCGCCGCCCATGGCGGCGAGGAAGGTGCGCTCAGTTACGATACAAGTATGCGTTGAGGGATCATTGAATGCGTGACAGATTTGCTCGATTCTCGGGTCCTTGCTGCGAGTTTCGAGTCCGATGGCTCCTTGTCCCACGCATGGGATGATTGTTTTGATCGGCAAGATGGAAGCAAAGATTGACTCGGGCGCATCATTTCCAGTGATCGGTCCCGTAGGGGGAAGCTTGTAGCCCAATCTCTTGAGACCTGCAGCTGCTAGGATGATACCATCGAGGTCCGGTGAATCGGCTAGTTTCTGAATGCGCGTTGGCACGTTCCCGCGGATAGGGACGCATTGAAGTCGGTCGTTGGCGTGGGTTAGAAAGGCCTGTCTGCGTGGGCTTCCCGTTCCGATTTTTGCCCCGTCGGGGAGATGCGCCAAGGGGTTGCCTTCATCCTCTCCGGAATCCAGAGGTTGTTTCAAAAGGAGAACCTCTCTGACATCTTCTCGAGGGGAGACGGCTGCGATTTCTAGTCCTTCGGGTAATTCAGTCGGCAAGTCCTTGAGGCTATGGACTGCCAAGTCGGCGCGTTTCTCGAGCAAGGCCGTCTCGAGTTCCTTGGTGAATAGGCCTTTCGGGAGATTGGCAGGGATGTCCTCGGGGGCTCTGCTTTGAAGTTGATCTCCTTTGGTCTTAAAGATTTCGATTTGAAACGGAACGTCAGGGAGCAAGCTCTGTAGTCTTGCTTGTACGTATCGCGATTGGGTGAGCGCGAGCGCAGATCCTCGCGTGGCAATGACGATTGGCTGATTGGTATCGCTTGAAGGCATGGTTGATTTCTCCGCCGGAGGGGCTTACCCAATGTATGGGGTGCGAATCTTAGCCTCTGGCGGAAGGCCTAAGAAGTCGTCGACAAAACCGTCTAGTCGTTCTTTGGTTTTTTTCGAGAGGAGGCTCTGGATCGACTCCATTGCTTCTCCACTCAACAGGCAAGGAATATAGGTGAACAACATATCGTCACCGTCGCACAGCGTCATGATCTGATATTCGTTGCATTGGTCTAGGGCTTTTCCAGTGACGAGGCATTCGGAGAGCCATGGCGAAATGTCCTCGTCATAGGACTCCATTAAGCGCTGCCGACGCTTAACCAGATCGACGTGCTCGTCAAAGTAGTGGTCAATTAGGCGAAGACTTTGGGCTGAGAGGTCTTGCCTGAGGTTCTGGTGGCAGTCGATACACATCGCATATTCGAAAACCACCTCCGAATTCTTGAACGCCTTTTCAATGAGGTAAAGCTTTCCTTCTTCTAGAAGGGGGATGTTGCAGACGGTACATTTCTGGAATGGGCCATCGTCCGCGAAAGACCAAAACTCTTCCGGAATTGGAATGTATTCATCGATCGGGCCTAAGTCTGGAGCATCCATGTTTGCGCTTCGAGGCATTGGCCTCGTGTGTTGGCCTGCCCATCTTTAAAACAACGTCATATTTTGCAAGGGCAATGTTCTTCATTCTGTAATCCTTCTTTCTAAGTTAGTTTGTTGCTCATCGTTCCTTGTCGTTCTTGGTGTTGTGGATTGAGTGGGATTCGAGCCTAGTTGAGGCATTGTCTCGACGTCTGGCCTTGTCTGTGTTAGGAATTCGTGGTCTGGCAGTTGGCGATCGTGTCGTGCTGCTGGGTGAAGGATTCATGTCAGATTCCCTGAGGATTTTGTGGCTCAAAACAGGCCCGTTACACCCTTTAGATACCGGCGGCAAGCTTCGCACTTATCACCTGTTGCGGGAGCTAAATCGCCGGCATGATGTCACGTATTTTGCTCTAAAGGAGCCTGGGATGGGGTTGTCGGATCCCGTGTTGACGGCTGCAAACGAGTATTCGAGCCATCAGCAGTGGTTCGATTGGAATGAGGTGTCGAAGCAATCGGGCTTGTTCTATTGGGACCTCTTCAAGAATTTCTGTTTCTCCCGCCTGCCCTACGTCATTGATAAGTATCGATCTCAAGCCATGGCAGATGCGATTGAAAAAATCGATCGAGCCGCGGAGGTGGACGTCATTATCTGCGATTTCTTAACTCCGGCCGTTAATCTGTTCTCGAATCCGCAGGGCGATTTGAAAACCCCCGCCTTGCTTTTTCAGCACAATGTCGAAGCGCAAATTTGGAAGCGCATGGCAGAGCAATCAGGGAATGGGCTGAAACGACGCTACCTGCTGGATCAATGGCGTCGGATGCAAACCTATGAGGCCGCCAGTGCGGCTCAGATGGATAGTGTGGTGGGCGTCTCGAAAGTGGATTGCGATCAGATGGAGGAGGAATACCAACTAAGCAACGTGCTTGGAGAGGTTCCCACAGGCGTGGATGTTGATTATTTTCGGGCGGATAATCGAAAGAAGGTCACGAATCAGATTGTATTCTTGGGCTCCATGGATTGGCTTCCGAATATCGACTCGGTTGAGTATTTCGTGCAAGAGATCTGGCCGCTCGTTCGCCGAGAGCGTTCTGATGTGGAGTTTGTCATTGTTGGGCGTCGGCCGACCGCTAGTGTCCGTCGATTGGCTGAGGCGGATGTCTCGATCAAAGTGACGGGAACGGTTGCGGATGTTCGTCCCCATGTAGCTGAGGCGGCAGCGGTGGTGGTGCCGTTGCGAGTGGGCGGCGGCACCCGAATCAAGATTTTTGAGGCAATGTCCATGGGCGTTCCGGTCATTTCGACGTCGATCGGCGCTGAAGGGCTCGACGTAACTCATGGAGAAAATATCCTGCTCGCCGATGACTCAAGGGGCTTTGCTGATGCGATCCTTGATCTGTTCCGAGATCAAGATCGGGCAGAACGAGTCGGGCAAGCAGCTGCAGCGCATGTGCGTGCGCTCTATAGTTGGGAAGTTGTGGCTCAGGAATTCGAGAAGTTTTGTTATTTTACGACTCGAAGGCGAAGGGAAGAGGCCTCGGTGGCGAGTGAATCTGTAGAATGAAAATTGGTGTATTTGGACTTGGCTATGTCGGGCTAACGACGTCTGCATGTTTGTTGCAGCGAAGTTTTGAAGTGATCGGCTATGAGGTTTCTGAGGAAAAATTTCGCTCACTCAGGCAGGGCAATTGTCCCTTGAGCGAGCCAGGTGTCCGTGAGGCAATCGTTCGAGGTCTCAGTGACGGTGGCTTAGTGGTGGCACGCGGGGTGGATCGTGAGACTATTCCAGATATCGTTCTCATATGTGTCGGCACTCCCAACCAGGGCGACGGACAGACGGATCTCACGGCAGTTCGGAATGTGCTAAAAAGCCTGCAAGCGATCGCGACTGAGTGTGGCGATTCGTTTGCCTGTGAAGTTGTGATAAGAAGTACTGTGCCCCCTGGGACGCTTAGCACACTAGCTCGTGAGTTCGAGCGACTTTTTCAGCAGGTTGCAGTGGTGTTCTATCCTGAATTCCTGAGAGAAGGGAGTGCGATGAAAGATTTCTTTCAGCCCCCTCAAACAGTGATTGGAGCGCTTGCCGATTCGCCACCGCCCCGAAACTTACCCTTAATGCTTACTGCCCTAGGCTTGGACTACGAGATCGTGGACTCGGTGGTCGCTGAGGCACTCAAGTTCGGTTGCAACGCATTTCACGCAGTGAAGGTAAGTTTTGCTAACGAGGTCGGGCGCCTAGTGGCTCGTCTTGGTGGCGATGGAACCGAGGTGATGCGCTTGCTGACCAAAGATACGGATTTGAATATCTCGGCGAAATACTTATTGCCTGGAGCACCGTACGGTGGCTCCTGTTTGCCCAAAGATACCCGGGCTTTTGCGGCGCTCGCACGTTCTGCTGAGTTGGAACTCCCCTTGATCGGGAATTGCGAAACCAGCAACCGTGAGCATGTCGATTTTATTGTTGAGCAGGTCATGAACCATGCTCCCGAGAAGATTGTTGTGCTCGGAATAGCTTTCAAACGGGACACCGATGATGTGCGCGAGAGCCCTTCGCTCAGTATTATCCAAGCATTGGCTGAGCGGTCAGTGAAGCAGATTTGGATTCACGACTTTTTGGTGCAGCCAGAACAGGTGATGGGCGTGAATAAAAGGGAGCTAGATCGATTGCTCGCTCTCGATGGCGTCACCTTCTCGAATGATCTCAATTCGATATGTGAAGCTGCTGATCTCACGATCCTCATGCATAGTGACCGTCGCTATCAGAACTTACCTGCTTCCGCTAAATCTACCGTGATCGATGTGTCGCGTTGGTTGAACCTCTAGCGCTGCCCGGAATGAAACTGCTTAGGCGGATCCTCGTGGAGGTTAAGGATCGGGTTCGATATGCCTCATTGCTCCATCGATGCGGTGGCTGGGCTCATGAGCTTCGTGGGCTGGTGACCAAGAATGAAGCGAGGCGTCTTAGCTGTTATGCCAAGGCCTATCGCATGCTTGCTCCGCTCGGGGCGGCCTCAAGAGTCACTCGTCGTTTGGCCCCGTATGTTGTCGACTCTCAAGCGATTCGTGTCTGGCGCGATAAGCGTATCGATTGGAAACGGGATCGGGACGAGCGGGATGAGTTCGAGATAAGTAAAGGGTTGTTACTTAAGCCCTACGTGGGCCCCAAGGAGAAAGGGGTTCTCATGATTTCGTTCGAGTACAATTGGTTGCCGTTGCTAACGTTGGCTCGCAGAAGGGCGCTCTTTGAGCGGTATGCAATTATCTGTGCGCCTTCATGGTCGCCACCCCCATTTCCCTCAATTTGGAGTATGGCTGGAATCCCCGATGCCGATGTTTTTGTCATGCAGTCGAACTTTCAGGAGGCGAAGTGGTATGCGCATCTCCCGACGAGTGTGACGCCGCTGCCGTTGCTCATTAGTCATTGGATTCACTCGGAGTTCTATCAGCCCTTGCCCCACGCTGAGCGAGATATTGATATTCTAATGGTTGCTAACTGGGCGACGTTCAAGCGGCATTGGGTGCTCTTTAAGGCGTTGAAACGCATGCCCGATGATTACAAGATTGTTTTGGTTGGCCAGCCAGATTCGGGGCGAACTATGGCTGATATCGAAGCCGAAGCTGAATCGTTTGGGGTTCTTGATCGGCTAGAAATCCGAGAGCGTTTGGGAATCGAGGAAGTGACGGCGCTCCAGTGTCGCAGCAAAACGAGTCTCGTCTTTTCTCGGCGTGAGGGCTCGTGTGTTGTCGTTGCCGAATCGATGTTTGCGGATTGTCCGGTCGGCCTGTTGAAAGGGGCGCATATTGGTTCGTCTGCCTTCGTCAATGAGGAAACGGGGGTTCTGATGGAGGAATCTCGACTGGCCGAGGAGCTGCAGTCGTTTGTTGCTCGGTCGGCGTTATTCTCGGCGAGAAAGTGGGCCACGGAGAATATCAGTTGTATCCACTCGGCCGCTGTACTGAATGAGAGTTTAAAGCGTCAAAGCCTCTCGAAGGGGCAGGAGTGGACGACGGATGTCTTACCGTTCATGTGTCGCCCGAATCCAAGGTACCTCGATGCTAAGAATGCTGATGCGATGAAGACGGTTTACGAAGATTTGAGAGTGCTCACCGGCCTTCGGATCTCCGGGTACTAGTGCGATGCGGGCTTCCCTGCCTTGTTTTCAAGGGACTCTAGAGAGGATTTGATCGTATTGGTTTGCCGCCTTTTTCCAGGTGAACTGCTTGGCGTAGTCGGAAATCTTCACTCGGTCGGCTTCCTTGGCCAATTGCATTGTCCAGGCGCTTGCGAGTTGTGTTGCCGAGTCAATTTGAGACAGGGTGCCAAGGTGAGACTGTTTGATGATCTCATGAATGCCGCCAACCTTTGGTGCCACAACCGGCAGTCCTGACGCCAATGCCTCAAGGATGACATTAGGAACCCCTTCATTCACACTGGCGAGTGTCAACAAATCGGCTGCTTGCATATACGTAGCAATGGTCTCTGGAGATTGTTGTCCCTGAAATTGGACTTGATCCTTAAGATTCAACGAGGCAACCAATTGTTCTAACTCGGCTCGCAAAGGACCGCCGCCGATCATGACGAGCCTGCGCGATGTTGCTTGCTGCTCCCCTTTGATCTTGGCGAAGGCTTCGATGATTAGGCGGGGGCGCTTGATCGGTAGTAGGTTGCCGACGAAGAGCAAAATCCGTTCGTCTAGAGGAAGGGCGAGTTTGGTTCTGGCTTGTTCTTTGTCGCCGAGACAGAAAAGAGCATGATCGATGCCGTTGTAAACGGTGAAGGTCTTGTCAGTGTCGACTCCTGCAGCTTGTAGGCGGTGCCCTAGGTCGGCACTGCGAGTGATGACGCCAAGGGAACGATTGGCCGTCTCAACGATTTGCTTTTTTCGAAAGCTGTCCTTGAGGTATTGATGGACGTCTGAACCTTGGGCAATGAGTGCGAAGGGAACCTTGAATTTGACTGCTGCCTTGCCAATCGCACATCCATCTGGAAATAGCCAAGCACACAGGAGTCGTTCGAAGGGGAACTCCCGATGAATGCTTCGTAGCTTCGGGAGGAGATGGGAGAGGTAGAGTTGCGTGCGAATTCGGGTTCCGATTTTTGGCAGGAAGGGAATCCCAAGGTATTCGGGCTTGAGTGCGAGATCTTCTGTTCGAGCCGTGAGATGATTCTTCGAGCGAACTATGAACGGGTCGAATCGAGTCGCCAGAACTCTAAGCTCCTGACGTTCGTTGAGGTGTCGTAGGATAACGGCGTTGTCCAATCCCCAGATGGGTTGGCTTTTATCTGGAAAGAGATTCGAAACGAAGAGTGTTTTCAAGGGCTGGCTGGAAGGCTGTTCGCTTCGAAGGAAATGCAGCTATCCAAGCGATAGTTTCGATATTCATTCGGGTTGCCCGAGTGACCATCTTCGGCGGCGTGGATAATATTCACCATTTCTCTAGCGG
The DNA here is from genome assembly GCA_913061285.1 of uncultured Verrucomicrobiota bacterium. Classification (GTDB taxonomy): domain Bacteria; phylum Verrucomicrobiota; class Verrucomicrobiia; order Limisphaerales; family AAA164-E04; genus UBA2970. Next base: position 26,606 of record CAJXVR010000014.1, read on the forward strand.
AAACGTAGTGGAGACGGAACGGAGTGTCTTGGCCCATCCGAGAGGCGAGGTGCTGGTGAAACTTTCGCATCGGCTCTCCCAGGAGCATATCGCGATTTGGACTGATGGCGCCATGGCAATGGAGCTTGATGAATATCCAATCGGGGCGGTGTTGGACGTGGATTGCGTTGCGAAGCCAAATTGAAAGGCGGTCTGGGCTAGGCGGGTTGGATCCAGTCAAATCAGCATTTTCCAAGCGCGGAAGAATGCCCCATTTTCTTCTCTGCCAATTCAACCCTAATGGGCCTTGGACCAGAAGGAGATGGTCGAGTCGTGAACGTAGTTTTGCGGTTGAGTCGACGTCGTTAGACTTTATTTCCGATTTCGGAGCCGAAACACGATAGCCATAGTTGTGTGATTTTGCACTTTCAGTTTCGACGCCGTAGTAGAGTTTGTTGACGGTATGCGTCTGTGTGGGGTGCGGTGCCGAAGGCATTGTAAAGTCAGCGTAGCAGCCGGTTTCCTTTAGGACTTGTAGTTCGCGCTGAACACCGCAGTGGCGTCCACTCGGATCAGAATTGTCGAGAGCCCAGTTTCCGTGGATAAATCCGTAGCCCAGATCCCCGTCTTGCGTTGAGCTCAAAAGGCTGTGACCTGAAAAATCCTTGATTCCCTGCTCAAGGGAATGGCGCAAGGTTTCTTCTGTGTCATCGTCGTGATGGAGGTGAATATCAACTTCGCTGCCGGTTCGGCGACAGATCACAGCGATTTCTTCGACGAGATCGCTGTCATACTGTTCGATAGGATAGAAGAAGGTATGTTTCGGTGGATGATCGTCGTGATCTTTATATTGCTTACAGATCTCTGGGAATGTCGTTTGCCATTCATGAATTCGCTTAATCGCTGTTGCCTTGTCGGCATGGTGCAGGGGTTCGAAATGATCGCATACGGCAATCATAACATCCGTCGGTGTTGCGAACTGCGTCCTCTTTGGATGACGCAAATACGGTTGTAACCAGATTTCTGAACCTCTCCACATGACTTAGCGATTGACTCGATTCCAGGTGACTTTTTGTGTGCCTCGTAGGTATTTGAAATAGCCACAGAGGAGCGCCGTATTCATCGACACGAAATAGTAGGGGAGCGACAGGACTCGGTAGACTCGATTCTTGCGGCCGACGAGCAATCCGATGAGCGCAGCCAAGTAGAAACCGAGATGTGGCACCAAGAGGCTTAAGTAAAGTCCGGAGTTGATCGCAAGGATAAGATGGGTGAGAAGGCAAAGGATCATGAGCATCGGCGTAAGCCACCGGATTACCTTATGCGAGAAGAAGGCGATCGCGGGAAAGCCTCGGAGGGGATTCAGCATCGGGAGAAGGAGAATGAGAGATTGAAGCGCTCCGGCCCCAATCCGGCGACGGCGTTCAAATTCTTCATCGATCTTCTCCGCTGCTGTCTCGGTGGCGATTGCTTCGGGTTCGAAATTTACTTGGTAACCGGACTGTAAGACCTTCATTGGCATCACAAGATCTTCGACCAGCGCGTTCGGAGGGCAAGGCCGCCAAAGCTCTCGCCTCATTGCGAATGCAGCCCCAGTCGCACCGAGGGTGCTCCCCCGCTCGCCCTCCCGCTGTCGAAGGTAGGTTTCCAGCTTCCAATAGGCTCCTTCAAGTTCTCCTGTCTTGCTCCCTGCGGCATTTGTGAAGACCACGTTGCCACAAACGCAGCCGACTTGGGTGTCTCCAAAGTGTCTGACGAGTTTACGAGCCAGATCGGGTTCGAAATGGGACGTGGCGTCGGAGAAGATCAGAATCTCGTTTTTTACCTTTGGAGAGGCGGTGTTGATCGCGTTCACCTTACCTTGGCGCTGCTTCAAGCAGATGAGCCGCACGGGGTCGCGATCAAAGGTGGCCGCTATCTCGTTCGTTCGATCGTTCGATCCGTCAGAGGCGATGATGATCTCCAACTTGTCCTTTGGGTAGTCAAGTGTGAGGCAGTTCGCGATCCGATCCTTGATGGCTTGCTCTTCATTGTAGGCGGCTATGAGCACCGAAATACTCGGGAGCTCGTTTGTGAATGAGGGAGGCGCTGGCGGGAAGACTCGGCGAAGCCCGGCGAGTATCAATGCGTAAAAGACATATCCATAGCCGATTAATCCAGCGCTGCTCCAAAAAATGATTTCTAGGGTGAGAGACATCGCGGCAAACATTCTAGATCTTGGTCATAGCATACTCCCAAAATCGTTTGGTCAAGTAGGTGAGCAGGATAAAGGTCGGAATATCGATGAGCCGGAACTTGTTCCAAATGGGTTTGAAATTGGCATCCTCAAGTTCAGGGTCTGTTGGATCTTCCTCCGCGACTTCACCGCCGAAATCAACATGAACGACCTCCTCTGGTGAGTTCTCTTCAGGGGGAGGAGCGGTCTTTGGGCGACTCGAGGGAGGCACGAGGTAGAGTCGATGGAACGCCGCTACGGCCCCTACAATCATGAAGAACGTAGCTCGATAGGCAAAATCCACCATCCAACCTGAGGTGACATAGGAGAAGAGGAGGACAAAAAGGACGCGCCGAACTCGCTCCTCTTCGATCGAGCGAGTTTGAGCGCGGAGTAAGGTCTTCAAGCAGAGAAACAGAGAGCTAACGAAGAGGCACAGCCCTGGATAGCCGAGTTCTCCACCCACTTGAACATACGAGCTGTGTGATGCCTTGGCGTAGCCGTACATATTGTAGAAGTGACCGATGAATTGCTTGTAGCCGAGAAGGTTGCCGTTCTCGAGACAGTTGAGAGAAAACTGCCAGGCAAGGACTCTGCCTTGGATGCCTTCCTCTCGATTTTCTGGGCCTCGCCCCAGGTCGCTCATTCTGGGGAGCATTTTCATGCCGGCAACGCCAAAGGTCATGGCCCCAACGACAATGAGAACCTGCACGATCTTTGGACGGCGAAAGTTGATCGTGGTGATGAGCGTGACAAAGGCGGAAATGTATGACCCTTTCGATTGAGTCAGGTAGATGCAATACAGCGGAATCGATGAGGTCACGAGGGAGCCCTTGAATGATATTGCCCCTTTTTTCCAAACCAGCAGGAGGTAGAGCATTCCTAAGAGGGGAACCACGCTGTGTCCCAGAGCATTTGGATTGTCGAAGAGCGACGTGTTCAAGATGAGCCTTCCCTCGAGTCGGGTGTTGTGGACGAGATAGTTGCCGCCCATCGGATCGAACCCAAACTCACTGGCGACGGCCAGCGCTGCAATCGCAAAGATCGCCCCGGCCCACCAGCTGAGAAACTCCCGTATGCGTTCAAAATCCGTCAAGGACTGGACGATCATGATGTAGAAGACAAAAAGGCTGTACATCGCCCCGACGGCTGACATGAAGGGAGGGGAAGCGTAGGCGATCCAAAGGAAATGAAGGAGCATGAGCCAATCATGCGGAGTCTTGAGTAAGTCTTTGAATTTGAGGCCTGCTTCCCGAGTGACGAGCCCGAAGAGTCCCAAGCCTACCGTCAGCGTGACGGGGCGGAGTAGCGCCACCCCAACGACCCATTCGTGGGGGCGAATGTAGTAAATGACTAGGAAGGCTATGACTGCGGTGTAGTCCATTGAGGCCGTCGGATTCTGGGCAGTCTGACGAATCCTTGACTTTGAATCAAGCTGCTGCTGGCTGGTTCTTGACTATTTGGCTGTTGTGCCCATGCGCCGATAGATCTGCTTGTATGAATCGAGCATCTTCGTGATTGGAAACCGGTTCTTGACCTTCTCTCGCCCAAAGAGCCCCATCTCTAGAAGGCGATGTTTCTGGCTTAGGGCGGACGCCATTTGCTGTTGAATTTGTTCGATCGTATCCAGCGGGACAATCCAACCATCTTTGCCATTGGTGATCACTTCATCGTTTCCGCAGGCTGTGTGGCAAAGGACGGGGACGCCACAGGCGAGTGATTCGAGAACTGCATTGGATAGTCCCTCACGATTTGAAGGGATCACTAGGAGATCGATGATGTGGTAGTAGGGGACTGGATCTTTCTGAAATCCAGCGAGATGAATTCTTTCTGCACACCCGCTCTTTTCAATCTCCTTCTTGACCTCGGGCATTGCCGGTCCATCTCCGACCAGCACGAGATGGACGGGCGGATCTTGCGGGGGGAGGCACGCGAAGGCCTTGACCAAGAGCGCGTGCCGCTTTGTGGGGCGGAGGCGAGCGACCATCCCGATGACAGTTGCTTCAGCTGGAATGTTATGACGTTCTCGAATGTCCGGCCGGTCCTCTATTTGGAATCGTTCAAGATCAACCCCATTGACCAGGGCGGTGATCGGCATGTTGCCGAGTTTAAGCGACACGATGTGATCTCGCAATCCGTGTGAAACGGTATGCACTTCGCGACAACAGCGATAAAGCCAGCGCCGTTGTCGGAGGCGAGTGGGGCTGCACTCTTCGTCCGAAAACTGCCCGTGCTCTCCGTGAAGTAGCGGCACTCGGAGACCGAAACCGGTCGCTAATGCACCATAAATTAGAGGGCCTAGATTGTGAGAATGGACGATGTCTGGTTTGATTTTTGAAATAAGTCGATACAGCTTTGATACCGTTGCTAGCGAAAATCCCGAGGAGCGTTGGAGACAATGGATGTTCTCTTGCTTGGGGAATCGGGAGGCGAATTCCCCGGAGTCATCAAGGCAGGCGACGTGGATCTCGAATTCTTTCGGATCCAGCTCGTTACTGATATTAACGATGCCATTTTCCATACCTCCTGGTGCCAAGGAGAAAACAACATGGAGAATTCGAATCATGGCCGTTTCATACTTCTGGGTTAGTGTGCTGAACTGTGTGCGCTAACTTGGTTCCCCTTGCAGTGAGATCTTGAAAAAATGATAGTACATTCTTAAGCGAAATAGTGCCGGTTCGTTGAGCTCTGTCCTCGTTTCTCCGTGGATCGGCCATACGATGCACGAGATTGTTAGGAAACTCCAGGCTCGAAGTGGTCGTCTTTCGTAATTGTTAAGGCAGGCAATAACGAAGAGCCCGAATGAAAGAGCTTTCAACCAAACGCCGATCCGATAGCGCGGAACAATCTGTCCTCGATAGGATTTCCAAAGCATCGAGAGGATGCTTTTTTGCATTCGGTCCGCTTCTTTACTGATGTTCGCGGGATGTTTCCGCATGAACGTTAAGGGCGTGTTATTGAAGTGGATTCGATAGTTTTTGGAGGCTCGAATCCAGAGGTCTCGATCTTCTGACGCCATGAGGGTATCGTCGTAGCCACGGCAGTGATCAAAGGCTTCTCTCGACATGATGGCTGCGGAGGGAGCAAAGCGGTTTCTAATAATCAATTGTTTGCCAGTGATCTCACCCTCGGATAGGGGGTTGAGACGCTTTGGTTCGAAATGCCGATCGTTATCATCGAACAGTGAAATGTCATTGGCGACGATGCCGAAGCCGTCCTCCAAGGAATTCCAGACGTCCATTAGGGTTCTGAGCCGATGAGGAGCCCAGTAGTCGTCCGAATCGAGGAAGGCCAGAAAGGGATAGCAAGATTGGGCAACCGCGAAGTTTCGTGCCGCCGAAGGCCCTCGATTTATCTTCTGATAAAAGTACCTTACCTTACTTCCGTAATTGCGAATCAATTCCTCGGTGCCATCCGTCGAGGCGTCATCAATGACGATGATTTCTATCTTGGCGTAGTTCTGGCTGAGAACTGAATCTATTGCTCTTGTTAAAAAGCGTTTTCGATTTCTTGTAGGAATGATAACCGACACGCCGGGGTAAGCAGATGCACTACCTGCGTGTGGCTCTGAAGAGATACCACTCATCGGGAATCATCTCTCCAATCAGGAATGTCCGGTCGGAGCAGAATGAACCTGAGTCTTCGGTTTCTTGTAATTATCGTAGTATCCGCGGCTGTAGTAATAGTAGCGGTAATAATTGCTTGGGCTCGTAAGATCAAGCCGATTCATTACGATTCCGTAGACATTTGCTCGATTTTTCTTCAGAGATTCGATGGAGGTTCGAATATATCTCGTCGAGGTGTGTCCGCCCCAAATCACGAAGAGAACGCCATCCACCATAGGTAAATACATGGGGGTTTCTGGAAGGCCAAGGACGGGGGGGGTGTCCATGATGATCCAGTCATATTGTTCGCGCAATTCGTTCAAGGCCCGGGGAAGGATGGGACGCGAGACCAAATCGCTGGCATTTCTCGTGTGTCCTCCACTCGCGACAACATCCAAGCCAGTATCCGGTAGGGTGTGCATGGCTTCGTCCAGCGTGGTATGCCCCTTGAGATAATCGATGAGTCCGACTTGAGACTGAAGGCGAAGCCCTCGAGAGAGTGATGCCTTTCGAAGATCGGCATCTATTAGGAGGGTTTTCTTACCCATTTGAGCGAATGAGCTGGCAAGTTTCTCACAGACGAAGGTTTTTCCTTCTCCCGACATCGAACTGGTAACGAGTAAAATCTTGCAACCGTCATTCATCTCGTTTCGAAGAATGAGATTCGTACGGATGATTCTCACCGTTTCATTGAGATAAGTCTCGCGCATTTCATCTGCCTTGAGACTGGTGCTAACTAGGGCACCTGTGTTCGGGTGCCCGCCGTTGATTTGCGCGGATTTTTCTACGGTATCCAATTGAGGAATGACTCCAAGGCCGGGGAGGTCGAAACTGCTTTCCACTTGTTCAAGGTCAGAGAACGTGTGATCAAGAAACTCAATTAAGATCGGTAATCCAACTCCCAAGGCCAAGCCCATCGCGATGGCCCCCAACATGATCTTGAGTCGGTTGGGCGAGACCGGTAAGACATCTCGAAGTTCCGTAAGGCCTGCATAGGTCAACTCTACTCGTTCGTTATCAATACCGAAGGTCATATCTGTGACTCGCTTGTAGAGCATTTGATACATTTGCGACCAGGATTGGTGACTCGCATTTTGGTGCTGGGATTCTTGGGTGAGTTCCTCTTGCCGGAGTCGGAGTTCTTCGTATTGGGGGATCTTGCTCGTAAGGTCTCGTTTTCGATCCAGCAGGTCGCGGTAAGTGATGTCTAGGCGCCGGACCGCGGTCGAGGCCTCGTCCTGTAGCTGTGTTTCGATGCTTTCGAGTCGCTTGCTGAGCTCAACCATCACTCGGTGTTGTGGTCCGTATGTGTTGCTGAGTCGAGCAAGTTGCGTTTTAATGCTCTGCTCTTCGCGCTCTAGATCCATCCAAGCCATTTCGCTCGTGGAAGTTTGGGGGACGACCACAAACTGAGTGGCGCCTCCATCACCCATTAAGGAGTCGGAAGAATTGGGGATCATGGGGGTTTGAGCTGTCGCACTGCTCAAATGATCAAACTTCGAAATAACGGTAAGGATGGCCCCTGGTGAATAGTCGCCCGACTTAACGGCGTTTCTGAGACGTTCAAGTTTGTTTAGTTGGTGGTTGAGCATAACGATCTCCCTTGGGACATGCTCAAGTTCTGAGACCTCGATCAGGGTTTCAGTGACGGCCTGCTCGTCGGAAAAGGACATCTTTCGACCGGTGACTTGATCAAGTTGATTCTTAATCTCATCCATTTCATCGGTGAAGGAGGCAATAATCGCTTCGAGATACTCTTTTCGCTTTTCTTCGCGATGCTCGACAAAGGTCTCTACGAGGGTCGGAGCGAATTTTCGGACAACCCGTCGCTTCATCGCCCAGATCTCAACATCAATATTTCCGTTGCTGTTGAATCCGATCTTCAAACGATGGATATGCTTCCCCATGATTCCCTTGTAGGTGTCAGCGACTCCAAGCTTGAACATCGTTTTAACGATCATGTGCTCCGATTGCAGACGTTGGACGATGGTAAACCAGTTGCTATCTCCAAAGAGAACTTCCGTGTCCAGTGGAAGGGGGAGGGACATGTGATTGATCTCCGCTTTGGAGTAGTAAATGGCTTTTCCAAACGAGAGGTAGAAAATGCCTCCCGTTAGACAGAGAGCGAAAATCAAGACCATCATGCGGACGTGGCCTTTGAAAAGCGCGAGCCAGGCGAAGACGTCGTTTAGATCAAAATTCGACTTTATTCCTGGTACCATGACTAATATTGCGTCACTGCGCGTGTGGATCTGCCGGTCGGACTGAGCGTGAAGCGCTCTCTGAGCTGTAGGACATTCTCTTTAGCCGCCACTCTGAGGCGTGGTCGCGCTTGCATCAGGGGTGAATACCCTCTTAACCTATTGAGGGCAGGGAGGTTACCTGATTTCATTTCCAGTTGTCCAAACAGTAGTAAGGGGTTGTGTGCTCCTTGAAAACGCGCCGATAAACCGCTTAATACCGACATAAGGGAGCCCTTATTTGTCATCTCTAAGAGGATTGTGGCTAATTTATGTACCAAAACGCGTTTGTGTCGAATAACGACGTAGCTTTAAATGCCGACAAAAACGCGAAATGTCAAGAAATCTGCGAACTCAAATGTCGCAAAAATTACAAGAACATCCAAGAATGTCGCAATGGCTCTCCCGGCTGGAAGAATCTGAAAATCGAAGGCCTAAGTAGATTCAACCAAATACGGGATCGTTAGGGGCCCTTGAGGGAGGACAGCGACTCTAGCTCCTTCACCGAGAGTGTCCAGACGACCATTGACGGTTTTGCTAATATCCTGACAGGGGGTCAAGTGCGCGCCTCGGATGAGCTCGGGCTCCATGGAGCTGAAGACTTGGACCTCGGCTTTGCGCTGAATCAAGGCTTGTATTTGGGCTTGCCACTGTTCGGGTTTTACGAAGCCTGGGGTGGCCAGCATCGTGAGGATTGCCTCGGGTGAGCTCGCTGATTTTAGCAGGCGATCCATGGGGCTCTCCGCAGGAACGCCCTCGCGGCATTCGCAGGCCAGGATAAGGAGTCCTTTGTCCTTCAAAATCCTTGCCCCGGCGCTCATGCCCTTGACACCTTGATAGAGATTGAGGTCCAAGGGGTAGCCACTGTTTGTTGTAATCACGATTTCAAAGGGGGTGTCCACGGGCTGCATTGCCGATTTTCTTACGAATTCGCATCCTTCTTGGTGGGCTTTGACGAGATCTCCAGCGAAGACCCCGGTGATTTGCCGAGATTCGTTTAAAGTTACATTGAGCAAGAAGCTCGGTCCGGCCCGCAGTGCGATGTCTCGTAGCTCCTCCCAGAGAGGGTTTCCTTGGGTCACGCCAAAGGTTGATCGGGGATCGCTGATGTTCGATTCCCCGTGATTACTCATTACCGTCTCCAATCCTGCTACCCCTGGCATGATCCCTTTCGGGCCTCCGCTGAAGCCAGCGAAGAAGTGGGGTTCGATGAATCCGGTGACGATTCGAAGATCTGCCTCAACGGCAAGCTTGTTGATCAGAGCAGGAATTCCGCTTCGAGTCGTTCCTAATGGGGTTAAGATCGAGGCATCCTCGCAGTTGTGATTGATCACTCGAAAGTGTTTCACGACGTCATCGCCGAGCATTTGCTTCAGCTCCTCGGTGGTGTTCGGGCGATGAGTCCCAAGTTGATTGAGGAGTGTGATATTCTCCCGGGGGTGGTCTTTTAAATGGTCTAAGAGCCAGGGAATGATTCGCTCATTGGGGGTGGCTCGGGTGATATCAGTGAAGAGGATGCAGATTTTGTCGCTTGGTTTTATCCGCCGCTTCAATGGCTCAGATCCGATGGGGTTAACGAGAGCGTTCTCGACGGCACCCTGCTCGTTCGCGAGGCCAGGAGCGTGAGTTGGGCTGATGACTGTTGTTCGTGAGTCCGGTAGATCTATCGGAAGGGAACCTGTTCCGTAGGCGAGTGCGACTCTCATAGTTTTTTACGTGGTTGTTTGGTGGAACCTATGCGTTTCAAGCACTCCCTGCCAGTTTCGAATCTGTTGCGACGATTTTTATAGGAAAAGATTGCTTTCCCCAGGGGGGTTTGGTTTTTTTGATGAGTAGAACCCAGTGTAAAGAAACAATTCTATTGCTTTATGAAGCGAAGTTTATTCGGTGTTTTGAGTTTGGCCTTCTTGTGGAATGCGGCTGGCCTTGTGGGGGTTGCCCAAGAGGCGGCGGAGGCTCCGAAAGAACCTATTTTTCCTGACAAGAATCTTGAGGCCGTCGTACGAAAATCGGTGTATGCCAAACGCAACAACAACGAGCCAATTACCGAGGATGATGTCCTCAACATATCGACGGTCAAGGGTCGCGGGAAGGGGATTCGAGATCTGACCGGGCTTGAGAAATGTCGAAGCTTGGCGCTCTTGGATCTAGCTGGAAATCAAATCACAGATATCTCGCCAATCGCTAATCTGCCACGGCTTCAATCCTTGGATCTTTCCAATAACGCCATTAGCGATATCGGAACCCTCTCGACCCTCAAGGCGCTTCAGTATATCGAGCTTTCCAATAATGAGGTGTCAGATCTCAAACCTCTGTCAACGCTGACAAACATGTCGGCCCTCTACCTAGGCTACAACCGGATTAAGTATATTTATCCGATTCTCAACTTGCCGAAATTGGCGTCGCTTCATCTGAGTGTCAATGATATCGAGAGCATTGAAGGCATTGGGTCGCTGAAATGGTTGTCTTCCTTATCCTTGGATGGAAACAAGATTTTCAATCTCTTCCCGCTAGAAGGGTTGCGAAATCTCAACTATCTCTTTTTAGAGTATAATCGAGTTTCGGATATCGGTCCTCTCATTGCCGCTGCCAAGGCTGACTACGAAGGGGAAAAACGCTTTGCGCCATTCCTTCACTTCTACGTCAAAGGAAATCGGATTCCTCGAACTCAGCTCGACAAGATCAAAGACTACGGAGTTCGGGTGTTTCGATAGACGCTTACGTAAAACTCAATTTGCAGACCCCTTGGTAGCCATCAAGGGGTTTTTTTGTGCCCGCTCATAAGATGGCATTCGGTCGCTTCGAAACCGATGGTCTCTGGCCTAGCCGTGGATATGGCTTCCTCTCGATGGTTGGGACAGTTCAGTGAACGACCGGCTCATTGAGTCAGCGTTCCACGGAGTGGAGGGGTTCTTTGATCATCACGGAAGCTCATCAAAGAGCCCCTCTTCTGTGATCGCTCAGCGTTTCGCTTCCCGTTTGCTTTCTAAGGGGGCAACGCGGGGATAGGAATCCCTCTTCAGACAAGTCCGATGATATTCCAACGCTGTGACGCTCCTGGGCCTAGTGGCGTACATTCGCGGAACGACGGCGCCGATTCTGTGTCGTAGAGGTGGGAGGTGTCATCATATCGCCGTGAACGCTCACTCTAAGGAGAAGAACTCTGTCTTCAATGAATCCATCACGGTTCTAGGTGAGATTCTTATTTGCCATGGCATCACACGAAGCTTTCGCTGCGTTCACCGTGCGCGGAGTCGGGTCGTGAAACATGGGAAGAATGACGTGTTACTGTTGGTTTAGAGGAGTTAGGTAAGTCTGGCTACGGGAGCCCTGTGAGCTCTAGTAGCGCTTGCTAGCGTCGAGTAGCGAAGTTCTGTGTGGGGGCTGTTCTATCGTTCTCGAAAATGCAGTGATTTTTTATTCTGCTGTAACTTGTTGATGAAGCGAGATTTGAAGGCTTGATCAATATAAGAAGTAGATAGGGGTTTCATTGGGGGAGGCTTGTTGGCATTGCTCTTGCAATGAGCTTTGTGAATGGGAGAAGTAGTTTGGAAAACGAGGCGTCCGAGTGGAGGGAGTGCTGGCCTTGCCACCGAAGGGGGGGCGCTTCAGTGCTCTAAGAATGGAAGAGGTTTCCCGCCTGGGGCCGAACGGGTGGTTGTCGAGCTGCCTCTCGGAGCTCAGGCTGCGAGCAATCCTCTTGAGGTGCGCAGGATGGCCTGGCGTCTGTGGGTGTTGCGGATGAAGCTGAAATGGGAGGGGCGGTTCTCAGAGGCCTCCCTTTCCGGATGGGGGAATTCAGAGTATAGGGCGACCTTAGTGTGTCTTGGCCTTAGATTGGTTAATGAGTATGCGCGTTTAGCGTTGCTTGTATTAGTGGGCGGGGGAGCGTGTTGGGGGCTCAATTACCTAGTGTTGGACTCGTCTCATCTCGACACGGTTGGTGCCACCTTGTTTTTTGGCGTCTTCTCATTGGTTCAATTTTTTGGATGGCTCGTATTGTTGTTTCATGGGATCGGCTTTCTCCGCTTGCATGGCCGGCAGAAGCTTTCCTCGACTACGGTTGGTAAGGCATGCGGTGAGTCGGATGGTGTCTTGGCGAGAACGGCGGTCGTGATGCCCGTTTACCATGAGTCGGTGCCAGAGGTTGAGCGTCGGATTCGAGCCATGCTTGAGAGTTTTCGCGAGGCGGGGCTCTCACGCTTGGTAGAGTTTTACGTGCTGAGCGACAGCACGAGGGAGATAGTTCAGCTTGAGGAGGATGCGATGGTGAAACGCTTGGAATCTGCTGCGTCTTCCAATGGTGGGGCTTCCATTGCGGTTCAATTGGTTCGCCGTCCCTACCGGGACGACTATAAAGCCGGTAATGTTCGGCATTTTCTGGAGCATCATGGAGCGGCACATGATTACTTCTTCGTTCTCGACGCCGACAGTTTGATTTCCGGGAAGCGGCTCTTTCAGATGATTCGCCGTATGGAAAGAGAGCCTCGATTGGGAATTCTTCAAACATCTGTGCTACCCCTGGGAGGACGGGCCTTATTTACCCGTGTGTGGCAGTATTCCTTGTGGCGAACGACTCCGCTTTTCTGCGCTGGCTTGGAATGGGTCATGGGAAACCGTTCTGTTTACTGGGGGCACAATGCGCTCATTCGAGTCGAACCCTTTTTTCGACATGCCCGATTGCCTGTTTTGCCGGGGCGAGCGCCGCTTGGAGGCAGAATCTTGAGTCAGGATATCGTTGAGGCAGCCCTCTTGGGCCGGGCCGGGTATGACGTGGCTTGGGAAATTGAACCGGGCGGTTCTTTTGATGAGATTCCGCCGGACGTGATTCGTTATGGAGAGCGGGATCGTCGTTGGTATCAAGGGAATTTGCAGCACTTTTGGTTGGTTTTTGGTGACGGGTTTCGCTTGATGCACCGGCTCTACTTTATCTACGGAATCGTGACCTATCTGATGAGTGCGTTGATCGTCGGCTTACTCGGCTATGGCTTGATTGATGTGGCGTTCATCTCTGCGCCCGCTCAGGGGGAGTGGACTCTCTGGCTCTTATTGGGTTCGGTCCCTTTGCTTCAGTGGCTTCCGAAGATGCTCGGCTTTGTTTATTGGTTCGATCGAGATCAAGGGCTAGGGCGTCAACTCTTGTCTTCGCTTCTGGACATTGTTTGCAGCGCTCTAATCTACCCTTCCTTGATGTTCTTACATTGCCGTTTCCTTACCTCCTTTCTGTGTGGGCGAACGGTCGAATGGGGGACTCAAGGTCGGAATCATGAGGGCAGCGTTCAGTGGAGGGCGGCGGCGGAGTCGTTTTGGATGCCGACATTGATCGCGATGGTTGTGATCGCTGTTTCTAGTTTCAAGGCGCCTCAGTTCCTTGTTTGTGTCTGGTTACTTCTGCTCGGTTGGCTGTTTTCGATTCCGCTCGCAGTTTGGAGTTCGAGGCCAGTCTTGGGAGAGCGATTGGGACGCTACTTGGAGCTGCCAATGTCCGTTGAGGATTCGCGTTGGCTTCGTAGAGCAGGCTTGGAGTGAGTTTGGAACAGTTCGGAGCGTGTGTTGTTTTTTGGAGGAAAGTGATCGTATGAAATTATGTGAAAGGTTGAAAAATCTTGGGGCTGTGGCGTTTTGGCAGCTTGGGTGTTGTTTCGTTGCTCTATGGGGGGTGGCCTTGGATGGCGCTGCCCAGGTGCCCTTGGATGGTTCCCTGGATATCCCTTGGGGGCACTATTCTACGGCTCCCTCAAATGATCCCGCAGCGATCGAGGTTCTTGAGGACGGCTTGGTACTGAAGGGCAACGGCCAAGATATTTGGACTGTGGCGGATTCTTTTGACTATGCCTTTGTTCCTTGGTCTGGGGATGGGGTGTTTGTTTGCCGCATCGTTGCCTTGAATGCAAAGCATGAGTGGGCCAAGGCAGGGATCATGATTCGGGACGCTTTGACGCCGGATTCTTCCCATGCCTTCGTGAGTGTGACGCCGAACAAGGGAGTGAACTTCATTCGCCGTGTCGCGTCCGGACTGGAGAGCTTGGATGATAATCACCATCAGTTGCGGCGGGGGGTCTTTGGGGAGGATTCTACCTTTGTTCAGCGGAGTCCATTGGGACCTAAAACGGCAAGCGGCGCAATCACAGAGGCCGAGCCGCAGCGCTGGATTAAGCTGGTCCGGCGAGGGGAGACTATTCAGGCTTATGATTCGATTGATGGTGTTGATTGGAGTTGGCTAGGAACAGACCGAATCGACCTGGGGACGGATGTCTTTGTCGGCTTGGCGCTTAGTAGTCATGATTCGGAGGAGTTCGCGAGTGTTCAGATGGATTCGTGGTCGGCATCAGCGGCACCGGTGTCGTTCGCTGATGAACCGCTGGTGATCGATTCCGCAGCATTCCAAGGGAAAGGGACTGGGACTGGACTGAGGGGAGAGTATTTCCCGAGCCCTGCTTTTGAGGGGGAACCGTTGGTTCGAATTGATCCGCAGATTGATTTGAACTGGAACGAGGCAGCTCCCTGGCCCGAGTTTCCCAAGAATCACTTTGGCGTTCGATGGCAAGGCCAGTTGGAGGCCGACCTTTCTGGAATTCACTTCATTCATCTACAGAGTGATGATCGTGCCCGCTTGTGGTTGGATGGAGCCTTGGTCATTGACGAATGGCAGGAGCATTCGAACAGTGAATCAAGCGCCTTGGTTTCATTTGAGGCGGGACGTCGCTACACCCTAAGGATTGATTATTTTGAGAATCGGGGCGATGCCTCAATACGTCTTCTCTGGAGTCACCCTAGCCGGCCCAAACAGCTCATTCCCAGTGATCGGTTATACGCCGAAGTTCCCGATGATGATGGCGATTTGCTCCCTGACCGTTGGGAAGAGCGTGTGGGCTTGAGTTCGTCGGATCCAACTGATGGAGCCGGAATTGTCCGCGAGCATGAGCTTTCTTATGCAGAATTGTTTCGGGTAGGGGAGAATCCTGGTGTTCTTGCTGGGCCTGCCTTTTCTGAAGACCATCCTTCCGGTGTTTTGGCTTCGGACTCGGTGGAGAGTGCTTGGCGGCAATCGGATCTGGGACCCGCGGGGCATCCTGGATCATCTTTGTTCGATGAGACTTTTGAACGCTTAGAGATCGCAAGTCATGGCGTGGCGATAGGGGGCATTCGCGATGGGGTGCATTTTGTGTCTCAGAGGATTGTAGGGGATTTTGTTTTCACCGCTAAGGTGGCTTCCTTGCAATCGTCGTCATCTGCGGCGCTTGCCGGTCTGATGATTCGAGAGTCTCTGTTGTCGGAGGGGCCTTCGTTGTTCTGGGGCCGGAATAATTCTGAGCAATTCGAACTTCATTGTCGCGAGCAGTTCGCTGTGCCAGCTATGTCGTGGAGTGAAGGGGGGAGCGGGGCGTGGCTGCGGATCGAACGCCTCGGAACGGTCTTGCGTGCGTGGGAATCAAACGACGGAGACGATTGGCGTTGGTTTGCAAGCCATGAATTGGGCCAGCAGGAGGAGGTGCATGTGGGGCTTGCCATTGCCAGTCAGAGTGGCGATGAGTTGGCTGAGGCGTTCATCACTGACATCGATCTTGATCTCAAGAAAAAGCCAAAGAAGCCCAAGAAAGCGGATTCGGGACGAGGAAACGGTCTGGCTGCGACGTACTTTTTTGGTGAGGAACAGCGTCAACGAGTGGATGCCCAGATTGATTTTGATTGGGATACGGGGGCTCCATTGGTTGATTTTCCTTCCGATGAGTTTGGCGTTCGCTGGGAGGGGATTCTTGAGGTTCCGGAAACCGATGAGTATCTGATGGGTATTGTCTCAGACGACGGGGCGCGTCTTTGGATTGATGATGTTTTGGTCTTGGACGATTGGGCGGATTCAGGACGGGAGACTGATCGGGTAAGGCTCGATTTGCAGAAGGATCGTTTGTACCGAGTGAGAGTGGAGTACTACGAGCGGTTTGGGGAAGCGATTGTTCATTGGTTTTGGGCGAGTCTCGAGATTCCTTGGAGTATTGTCCCCAAGTCCCAGCTTTACTCGGATGCCGAGCGGATGCGTGAGGCCTACCAGGAGAGTTGGGCATCTCGAATTCCCGAGGAACGGTTTTTTGATCGCCAATCGGTCATAGGGGATGGCGAGGTGGAGGCTCATCCGGCGAACAAGGCTTTCAAACGTAAAGAAGGGCTCCGTCGCTCTGAACTCTCGCTCGAGTTGTCGAGTGAGTTGAAGCTTGTTGATGGCTTAGCTCATCGTGGGGATTGGGAGGCTTTGGAAGGGCAATTGGTGTGCCAGAGTCGGAATGGTTCTGTTTCTCTCGAGTTCTCTGTTGAGGAACCGGGGCTTTATTACGCTGAAGTCAGCGGCGGCGAGGCGGTGCCGCACCGCGATAAACTCTACGATATCGATCTCCGCTTGGACGAGGTCGACATTGGGAGCGTTTTTCTTCTCGCAGGGGATCGTGAATCGGCGGGCTTCTATACGCCTTTCTTGTCGGAAGGGGAGCATGCCTTGGATTTGTCTTGGCGAAACGCTCAGGACAGGCGCTCCTTGCGACTCGATCAGGTGAAGTTGTTCCGCCTTATCGGGAAGGGGAAAGACCGCAAGGCGCTGGACAAATGGGTTCAGGAAGAGCTGTCGCTGGCGAACAGCCTTGAATCATCTGAAAAGAAGGTGCGCACGTCACCATTTCCGATCGAGGGACGCAGTCGCTATGTGCCTTGGGTTGCGTTGGAATCTGAAGGAGTTCGCTACGACGTCTATCCTGCCGCTGGACACCGTTGGTGGGCGAATATCGACCTGCTGGAGCGAGGCAAAACTGAGGTGGTTGCCCGTTTCGAAAATGGAGGCCTTGAGGAGCGGCACGAGTTTGAGTGGGAGGTCACCAGTATGGCAAAGGATGATGCCATCACGGTGCGCGTGGGAGATTCGCTCTTAATTGCGGTCGATTCTAAAGCGAAGAAGAAGGCTGCGGAGTCCTTGGCCGAGATTGAGGGGCCAAGTTGGGTTCGGAATCGGGTCCAGGTTGGCGAGGTGTTCAAGCAAGCCTTCTTAGAGGCTGGGGATTGGGAGCTCAAGGCGAGCTATCGAGACGATAAGGGCAAGTCCGTCGAGGAATCCCTTCTCGTTCGCGTCTTGGCTCCGCTCGACGTGCCTGCCTTTGCCGTGTGGGTTTCGCACTCCCGCGTAGCCAGTTTTCCGGGCCTGGAATCGGGGCTTGAGTTGGAAGCGGGACGTTCTCTTCAGTTTAAGAAGTTGCCAGGGCGATCTCATTCTTTCTCGATGACGATGAAGGCACCCGCTGATGAGTGGCTTACCATACGAACCGAACCGGAGGGGCTGATTCTGCAGTCGATCCCAGTCCATGGATTCGAGTTCGCAACAGGATTGGAAACTGGCGGCATCAAGTCTCTCAAGACCTTTGACGATGGAACCCGACTGTTGGAGGCAATGTTGGTTTCGGAGCCCCGTGTCGGATCGGTCAACATGGATCTCAGAATTGCGACGGCTGGAGTGCTCTTCGAGGGTGGCGGGACACGGCAGGTCGTTGGAACGTCTGATTTTAACGATCTTGGCGAGTTCCCTGTGCGTTTCCTTCAGAGTCCAACATCTCCCACGGGGGTGTGCCATCGCATTTGGGTGCAGGACCGTGAAGTCGTTCTAGGAGAGTATCGTTAATCAAAAATCTGCATGCCTATGAAAGTTACGAAGATTGCTGTTCTCGTTTTTGTCTTGGGATTGCTGCTGGTGATTCTATTGGGACTGATGCGAGCGCCGGATTTGAAGACTCCAACAAGGAACGCAGCTGAAGGAGAGCACAGCGATTCCGGGCCGGCCCCTGCGGCATCGCCCATGAACAAGCGGAGGGCGAAAGGGGGCAAGGCTGTGGCCAATGAGTCGTCTTCTCCAGAATTTCAGGCGAGCCTACCCTGGCAAGATTCCTCGGTAAACTTCCTCGTTCGTCTGGATGAGTTTCGGGACTTTGTGACCGCGCACGATGCGACTGTTCGCGAGTCGTGTCTCGCTTACTTGGAATCTCTACGTGGGCGTCAAAAGGACGATCAAGTCCTCTTTGAAGCAGGAATGGCTAATGAGGTGATGGGGGAGCTTGTTCGGTGGCCCAAGTTTGAGGCAGGCCTCGCTCTTGCGTTTCATGAGATGGCCACAGACCCCTCTCACTTGCTCGTGGTTCGTGACTATGCGGTTCAGCACATGGCATCTTGGGTGGCCCGTTTGCGCCCGGCCCCGGCATTTCTGTTGGCCGATCCTGGTGAGGTGAAAAAGGAGACGGATGCCGCTTGGCAATTGCTTTGGTCGATTGCTTCGGACGGTGAGAGGCAGCTTGCTGGGACGGCCCTGATAGGGCTCCAGTTGTTTGCCGATACCTTTGCTCCAGATGAAGCCCGGGAGTATGAGCAAGCCTTGAGGTCCATTCTGGAAGATCCGCAGATCGATCCTGGCTTGAGGGCGTCGGCTCTGAGTTTGGCTCGAGATTTCAATCGTCCCGAGCTGGTCGACCTGGCGCGTTCGACCATGCAAAACGGCGAACCCTCCCGCTTGCTTGAGGCGGCCTTGCGTCCTGGCAAGGCATATGCCAATGCCGGCCACGCACGGCATGGGAGACGAACGGCAGAGAATTTTAAAAACCAACCAACGAGCGTTTTACCATGAATTCGAGACACTTTGGCGCGACCTACAGGACCCTTAAAGCAATGCTCCTCTGGGGGCTAACCCTCGCTGCTCCGTTTCTCATGACGGGCCAAACCAATTTACCATCAACTCCTAGCACTCCTTCCTGGATCTCAGCCTATTCGAGCGGTGGGACGAACGTTTCCGTATCCTGGCAGAGTGTTACAGGCTCAGTCACTTATGGTGTCTATCGTTCGGTCAACTCGTCGTCCAATGGAAGCTATGTTGGTTCCTTTAGTAGTTCGAGCTTCACGGATTCTGTCCCTTATACGCCGGGGACATTCTACTATCGGGTTTATGCCTGTAACGCCGGGGGATGTAGCGGCTATTCCAGCTATGCGAGCGTCTATGTGAGCTCGAGCGGCGGCGGTGGTGGCGGAGGAGGAGGCTCCTCTTCGCCCTCACTGGCAACGGCGGTGGATCTCACCTCTGCCAATTTCACAACGGGGGGGCATTCTAATTGGTGGCGTGCTGTGACTAGTAACTCGCGCCAAGCCGGGGATGCGGCGTCAAGTGGCTACATTTACGATTATCAAGAGAGCTGGATGGAAACCACGGTTTCAGGGCCAGCGGAAGTCTCGTTTTATTGGCGAGTCGAATCGGAACTCAACTACGACTATCTTAGATTCCAAGTAGACGGATCGACTGTTCGACAAATATCAGGAAACTCCTATTGGAGTGAAGTGACATATTCCCTTCCCTCTGGGCAACACATCCTTCGATGGAAATACGACAAGGATGGCAGTGTTTCCCACTACGGTGATCGAGGCTGGGTGGATTGGCTTCGAGTGGAGGCGGCGGATTCTTCTGGGGAAGAGGTGGTAATTGATCTTACCGATTTCCATAGCGGTTGGAACGCTTGGCAAAATGGAGGGACTTACAATTGGTACCGAGATAGCTACGGGACGCCATCCTACTATACGGGTCCCTACTATGATCATACGACAGGTACGTATGGCGGTTTCTATGCCTACATGGAATCGTCCTACCTCCCGTCTGGAGGGACGGCCACACTGGTGAGTAAAGAGTTGGATGCCTCCCTGGGGCCGATTCGTTTTTCTTTCTGGTATCACATGTACGGCTACGGAATGGGGAGCCTCTATGTGGACGTCTGGCAGAATGGGCAATGGATCAAGTACTGGGAACGGCATGGCCAACAGCATTCTTACGTGACCAATCCCTGGAGCAAGGGAGAGCTGGATCTCTCGAGTTTGGAAGGTCCAACCAAGATCCGAATTCGCGGGGTGACGAGTCGACAGAGCTGGGACTACCTCCACCATCGCAGCGATATGGCAGTGGATGATCTCACGATCGAACAGACGCTCTTGCCCCCCGATGACTCAGAGATTCCCTGGGATAGCGGACAGCCATTCGATTTTAGCCTCAAGGTAGCCCAACCCGATCGCAATCGTCTGACCCCATAGGAGTGATCTATCGCGATTCGTTTTATCTATAGTGAATTGATTTTTGAAGAGAAGTGAGTGGACTGATATGAATAGTAAGAGAATCTTTAGAAGAAAAACGCCTTGGGAATTTTGCCGCTTGGTCAAGCCGGAGCGCTTGACGCTGTTGGCCCTTTTCGCCCTTTTTACCCTCACGGTGGGAACGGTCTGGGGGCAGGAGGGTATTCCCGAAGGGGCTCAATCCAAAAAAGTCGCGGTTCCGAGTTTATTTCGTGGTGCCCTTCCCGCCGTTGGGAGTGTCTTGGAGGAGGACCAGGCCCAGCTTGATAGCTTGTTCGTTGAATCCCAACAAAAGACAGCACGCCCTTCGGCAGATCCCGTGCCGCTCGCTCCCGGACAACAAGCAAGCGAGGCAAATGCTGAGTTCGTGCAGCTTCGGGCCGTTCTCGATGCCCAGGCACGCCTCGGAGAAGCCTCTGTCTCTTATACACATCTCCGAGCCCACGAGAC
>CAJXVR010000015.1 GCA_913061285.1 uncultured Verrucomicrobiota bacterium
AGTTCCCACAACGAAGGTTACGATTCCGGCTGCGACAGCGATATGAAAGGCCGCGAACCCACCTGTGAACCCTTTCTGAGCGCTATACATGACCGTGATTAGCCCCATTTCCGTGCCGGTCATCGTTGCGATACCAAGGCAAGTGCCGACAGCCCGCCCTGCGCCAAGATACGTTGCCATGTTGCGAACATACTTTTTGACGAAGAGCCCGATGACGAGGGATATCGAGAGATAGAGCCCGACAATAATCCAATCGAGGGTGGAAAAATTTGTCTGGCCAAGAGCGTTTGTAAGTTCGGATTCCATAATGGGGCTCAGAGATGAGAGGCTATGAAAATGTGGAGCGGCTAATTTCTACGAATATTGTCTGAGTCTAGTCGGCATATCCATTGGGGTGCGCGATATGCCAGTTCCAAGCGCTCTGAACGATTTTCTCGATCTCGGTGAATTCGGCATTCCAGCTGAAGGTGCGTTTTATCCTATCATTCGCTGCAACGAGTTCTGGTGGGTCTCCCTCCCGTCTCGGCCCTTCAATCACTTTGATCTTAGTTCCGGTAACGGTTTCACAGGCCGAAATCACGTCTCGAACCGAGTAGCCGATACCCGTTCCTAGATTGAAGCAGCCGCTGATATCAGATTGGGCTGCCGTGATGTGGGCCTTTGCGAGGTCTTGAATGTGAATGTAGTCTCGGATACAGGTGCCGTCGTGGGTGGGGTAGTCGGTTCCGAACACGGAAACGGTTTCCTTTTGGTTGAGGGCCACTTTGAGGATATTCGGAATCAGGTGAGTCTCGATTCGATGATGTTCACCGAAGAGTGGGGTGGCACCGCAGGCGTTAAAGTATCGGAATGCAACAAACTCGAGCTGGTGGCATCGTTGGTACCATTGCAGAACTTTCTCGAACATCAGTTTGGATTCACCGTAGGGATTGATCGGCTGTTGAGGGGTTTCTTCTGTTATGGGAAGTGACTCTGGAATGCCATACGTGGCACAGGTAGAGCTAAACACGATCTTTCTGACACCTCCCTTAACGCATGCATCGAGTAGATTGATCCCATTGCCAACATTGTTGGTAAAGTATTTTCCTGGAGCTGTCATTGATTCTCCAACTAGCGCGAAAGCTGCGAAATGAATGACGATTTCTGGCGAATAGCGGGTGACCGTCGCTAGAATATCTTCTTTGGAACTGAGACACCCGTTGACGAAGGTGGCTTCAGGATGAACGGCTGAGCGATGGCCTTCGCTGAGATTGTCGTATACGACGACGCTATGTCCCTGCTGGATGAGTTCTTCAACGCATGCTGATCCAATGTAGCCGGCCCCTCCGGTGACGAGAACGTTCATAATCAATCTGGAAAAAAATAAGACTGCGGACCTTCGGGCAAGAGTCAAGACAAGAGCTCGATGCTCCGCGAGTGGTTGAGGTGAATGGTTCAGTATCTGGTGACGTTTTCAGCGGAAGATTGGGAAGCTTGAATGTTCCCTCTCGAGGTCTTCTAGAGGATCGTTGTGTAGGTTCCTTATTCGCGTTGGACGTTCCGATTTATTTTTAGCAATTTTTCAATACTTCTGAATAGCTTTGGCATCTGAAAGGGCTTAGCAATGTAGTCGTCCATGCCCGCTTGAAAGCAGGAATCTTGATGCACTTTCGTCGCGTGTGCTGTCAGAGCGATGATTGGGATGTGATCCCCTGATTCGAGCTCTTGTTTGCGAATGGCGCGTGTGGTTTCGAGTCCGTCCAAAACCGGCATTTGAACGTCCATGAGAATAAAATCGAAGTAGCCCTTTGCGAGTGCATCGAGCGCGAGTTGACCGTTGCCTGCAATGACAACCTCATGTCCGGATTTCTTAAGCATCGCCGAGGCGACCTTTTGATTGACGAGATTGTCTTCTGCCAGAAGGACTCGGTATCCTTTCTTCTCCACTTCGGCTTCTGGCTTTTTCTCTTCTGTCGTCTGAATCGTCTGTTCTTTGAGCGGAGGGCTCACAGTCGAATCTCCAAGGGCAAGTTCAAGTAGAGGCCCGAGTTCTTTGAGTGAAATTGGCCGAAAGATATAGTGAGTGAGATTTGCTTTTCGGCACTTCCGAATGGACTCTGGGGCATTCTTACTAGAGAGCATCATTATCGGTGTCGAATGAAGTCCCTCGGCGTCTTGAATCTGGCTTGCCAATTCGAATGCAACATTTGAATTGGTCCCTTCACTGATGATTACGATGTCGGCTGGAGCGGATTTCAGTCTCGCTAGAGCATTCTTCGGATTGTCTATTACGGAACAGGAAATCTGCCATTGATCCAAATTGTTCTTGAGGTTGGAGGCGCTGGTTTCATTTGGGTCTACGATGAGCACGGAGGCCGAACGCGCTCTATCAGAAAACGCTTTTTTGGCGCCAAAGTCTCCAGGATCCGGAGAGGGGAGATAGACATTAAAACTGAAGACGCTTCCGTCACCATTCTTGCTTCCAAGCCACAAACTCCCGTTCATCAACCGGACGATGCTATCGCAAATCGTTAGCCCCAGCCCTGTTCCTGCGACATTACTAGAAATTGAAGAACTGGCCTGTGAAAATGCTTCGAAAATTCGTCGTTTCTGTTTTTCGGGAATTCCTGAGCCAGTATCTTCAACCTCAAATCTCAGACCGACAGTTGGATTCTTGGTGTGGTCTTCTGGCGTTCTAATACTCGTTTCGTCGGTTTCCGGGGCGACGTAGACGATGATCTCTCCCTCTGAAGTGAACTTGATTGCATTGGAGATAAGATTGATTAGGACCTGCTGAAGGCGGTAAGAATCCCCGATAATTCGGTCGGGCGTGTCAGGTGAAATCACTAGTGTGAGTTCTAGTCCTTTTTCATGAGCCCCGATGCCCATGGTCTTCATCGTCTGATCTAGTTCAGATCGGAGCGAAAATTCTTCAGAAACCAACTCCAATTTGCCTGCTTCGATCTTAGAAAAATCGAGGATATCGTTGAGAATCACAAGGAGGTTCTGGGCTGATTGGCGAGCGATCGAAACGAAACGATGTTGTTCCGGGGGCAGTTCCGCTCCGAGGACAAGATCTGTCATTCCGATGATTCCATTCATCGGGGTACGAATTTCGTGACTCATGTTGGCCAGGAATTCGCTCTTTGCTTGGGTTGCTTCTTCAGCCTGTTGTTTTGCTTTGATCAGTTCTTGTTCGTATCGAACCCGTTCTGTTATATCCCGTCCGATAGCATGGATACCGCTTCTAATTCCTTCGTTGTTGAGGAAGCGGGCGTTTATTTCTAGATAGACTCTGGTCCCAGCTTGATTTCGGGTGATGACCTCGACAGCTTTTCCGCTTTCCGCGGCCCAGCGAAGATTGTGAAGTTGATCGGGTTGATCGGTGTCGACTAACTGCTCCCAATTCATGGTGTTCCAGGAGGATTGATCGTAGCCGAAGATCGACACTCCCGCTGGATTCATGGAATTGAAGTTTCCATGGAGGTCGCTCGTGAATATAATGTCATTGGCATTCTGAAAGATCTGTTGGAAGGCGCTCTCAATAGAGGTTGTTTCGCGGTCGTGATGGTCGAGCTGTTCGGACTGCTGAGCGATTCGGCTTCTTAGAAACTGAACCCAGCCGAGGACACTGACGCCAATGAAAATCATTCCGGCAAGAATCATCCCGGCACCACGGAAGGACCAGGATCTTGGAGGTGAAAGCAGCGTAAACTGATCGGCACTTTCGATAATGAGAGAGGGAGTCGATTCTTCGTCGATAGAGTTAAGGCAGAGCCCTTCGAATTGGATGGTGCTGTTGAATTGAGTTTGCCGGATCGAATCTGGAATTGATCCATCCGGTGACGAGAGAAAAACAGCGATTTCGGTTCCGTCGACTTCGGTTCTAAAACTGTATCCTCCGGGGACGGATCGGCGCCCTTTGAAAATGCCTGAAATCGAAACATAGCGTTGATTCATTTCCCTGAGCTGCATCTCCTTGAAAGAAACGCTGGTTCCAGTGGCAGAGCCACGTCCAAGGCGCTTGGCAATCGCTACCGTGAGCGTGGGAGCGAGGTCTTGGTTCGAGGGGATGCCATTAGCGACGATGATATCGCCAATTTCAAAGGCCTCTCTCTGGTAAGTGTTTACCGTGAAGGATCGAGATCCTTCCTGAAGTACGATCTCTCCAGTCGGCAGGTGGCCGACAAAGACGCCGCGGGCGTTGACTCGTTCGTTATTTCTTTGGCTGGCTGCTTCAAATTGGTCGACGGATAGGAGGGGTTCTTTGAAAAGATTTCCAGGCTGGGGCTCTAAGATTTTTACCTGATCGAATCCGGGTGATTGAAGGTATAGGCCATTGATATTCTTTGTGCCTTTCTTAACCTTGACCGCCGAGACTCCCTCGATTCGCACTGGGGTGCCGCGGGACAAGGTTGAAAAATCGCCGGTTGAGAGTAGCGGCACAAGATTGACGTCGATCCTTCCTCCGTCCATGACCACGCTCATCCACGCCTGGTCAGGTGAGATAGAAACCGAGTCGATGATTCCCTCGATGGCGACCCAATCTGCATCATGGTAGCCTTTGATGAGTTCGCTGTAGGGTTGGAGCGTGGCGGCTGGTAAAGTGCCTTTACCAAGTATGGTGTAGCCAGATAGGGCTATATTGTTGGTGTAGTCGCCTCGTACGATCGTTCCTTGAATTCGAAGGCGCTTCCCGGTGAGATTTTCGTCTGGGATTTGAAAGCTCTGCAAGAAGATGCCCTTGCTTGCATCCTGAATGTAGAAGTAACTTAGATACTGGAATGTGACCACTCCCTTGATGTCAACGGCACGACGCTCATCTAGGCTGGCTCCTTCGAGGGCGAGGCTGGCCGCGACGGTTAGGATCTTGTTCGTGGGAGAGGCTTGCGGTGGCGGCGACTCAGCACCTTGGCTCGACACTCCAAAGGATCCCAAGCTGAGGGCGAGGGAGAATACGAGGCATTGGAAGCTTTTTTGAAAGGTGATCAAGTCGCTGTGCAACAATTGATGGTGGGGAAGTGTTGCACTGTTGATCGTGAGATTCAAATAAAACTTGTCGGCCTTTGGTGGTTTGTTTTTTTGATTTTGAGAGCGATATTGCGAGGTCGGCTTGTACAGTTGAGACTCGACTCGAAACGATATTGAGCTTTATTAGGACTTAGCTGATTGAGATCTTAGGCTATGTTTATCTATGCAAGTGCTTGGTGGCTGTCAAGTTGAGTTGTCTGAGAGTTCCGTCAAGAGGTTGAGCTTTCAGAGTTTCGGGCTTTCAGCGACCGTGACGCTACATGGAGACGTCTCTAGTGAGGCTATGTTGCCCTATTTGCCCCCAAACAGAGCTCCGGTTTCTGGTGCCGGGGCGGATCGCAATTACGTGATCGATCATGCCTATCAGAATCGGTCGTCAAATCAGCCTCGGTATCGTGTTTTTTTTGAGAAACGTCTTCTGGCTCAATCGTCCGATCTCGAAGAATGTTTTTCTGCCTTAGAAGGAGATTTGAGTATGGCGATCGCGACAGATTCGAGGCATGGCCTTGTTTTCGTGCATTCGGGTGTGGTTTCGCTGGGGGATGGTGCCTTGCTTATCCCTGGTACCAGCCGAAGTGGGAAGTCGACGTTGGTGGATGTTCTCGTAGCGCGAGGTGCGCTCTATTGTTCTGATGAATATGCCGTGATTGATGGAGAGGGGCTAGTCTGGCCTTATCTTCGGCAAATATCGCTACGTACTGAAAACTGTTTGGGATCGGGAAAGAAGGTCTCGATGCAGCGGTTTGAGGGGCGTATTGCGATGGCTAGCACGCCGCTTCCGGTGACTGGTATCCTTGGGTGTCAATATCGGGCTGGCTCCGACTGGAGTTGTCACCCGGCCACGCCAGGACAAGGGGTGCTGCAGCTCCTAGAGAATGCTGTAAGCGCTCAGCTCGATCCTGGTCGGACGATGAAAATTCTGAGTCGCGCGGCAAATGGTGCGAAGGTCAAAATTGGTACCCGTGGTGAAGCCAGCGACGCTGTCGAGTCGATTTGGCGATGCTTTGATTCATCGAATATGGGGGAGGCATGAGTCAGGTTTTGTCATCCGTCTTGCGTTGCCTGCAAGGCAAAGGTTCCGATGTAGATGCGGTTGTTCAGGAGCTGAATCGTAGTGGGAAAACTGCCTTTGATGTGCTTTGGCGCGTTGCCGAATCACACGGTGTGGAGTTCTTGATGTTGCAGGGACTTAAAAACTCGGTGATTTCGCCCACGTTTGATATCGGTCTGGGGAATGAGGCGGCTCGGGAGAATTTGCTGAATAATTTGGAGTTGGTGGCAACCCTTCACGAGATTTCCCGAGAAAGCCAACGCAGGGGATTGCGCGTTTTTTGTTTCAAAGGGCCCGTCATAGCGTCGATGGCGTACGGGAATCTTGGTTTACGTGGTGCTGGAGATCTTGATTTTCTGATTGAGACGGAGTCCCTTGACAAGGCCGAGGCAATTCTGAAAAAGCAAGGTTTTTGGAGCATTGATGAGCTAAGAGGTCGTCGCTATCAGGAGTTTCATTTTCACCTTCCATTCGAGCGCGCAGATGGCCTGGAGGTTGAGCTGCATTGGGCGATTTCGAGACGGTATTTGCAAGTTTCCTTTGACTATTCTCAACTTTGGGACAGGCGCACATTGATGGCCCTTCAAGGGGTGGAAATCGCCGTGTTGAGTCCAGAGGATCATTTTCTGATTCTTTGTGTGCATGGAACGCGGCATCTATGGGAGCGGTTGATTTGGGTTTGCGACCTCCGGCAGCTTCTCAAGCGATACCCAGGCCTCGATTGGGCCTATATTGAAGCCGAGGCCCAGCGCCTGGGCTGTTTTCGGATGGTCGTATTAGGACATTTTCTTGTGTGTCGGTTGTTTCGTGAGGCGTTCGCTAGCCGTTTACTTCAAGAAGCCTACCGACAGCCGGCAGTTTTGGACGGGGCACGTTCAATCTTGATGCGATACAGTGCCGGTGGGGGGGGAGTCTTGGGGGCCTTTCAACGTGATTGGGCGTGCCTTTTGTTAAGAGAACGGTGGCGGGACAAGCTCAGGTTTTTCTGCTGTTTTCCCTGGAGGGATTACTTGGATCTTTGGGAGGAGCAGCTTTGGGAAGAACGCTCCAATACGGGGGTAATAGTGGGTTTTTCTGGGCTTTTTAAACGATTCTTGGTCGGATTGCGTCACAGGACTTCTAAGGATTAGTTCGGGCCTTATCTTGAATTAGGGATGGTTCTTGCGTTTCGAGAATCTCAGGATGATTTAAGTTCTTTGCGAAAGAACCGACATTGATACTAAAAAGAGGTTGATTTTTTTCCGACGAGCGGTCAATAATGTCGCGTTTAGTAAAGCTTGTGCGGAATTTCGCCCCTTGGCTGTTCGGCTGAAAGAAAAGCTTCGGTCGATCCCTTGATCGTTTTTACCGAGTAAGATGAAGACAGATTTTATAATCGGCAGGCGATTCTGGGCCTGCCACTCTTGAATCTGGTTCAAGATTTTGACGAGAAAAATAGTCAACCCAAATAGAGTTATGTGTCCAAAGGCCATTCGAGATCGGTTTTTTGCCGAAGATCTGGGAGAA
Organism: uncultured Verrucomicrobiota bacterium; assembly: GCA_913061285.1. Classification (GTDB taxonomy): domain Bacteria; phylum Verrucomicrobiota; class Verrucomicrobiia; order Limisphaerales; family AAA164-E04; genus UBA2970. Next base: position 7,568 of record CAJXVR010000015.1, read on the forward strand.
GAAACGGTAGTTTACAATACTGCCAGTCGTGAAGCTCGCTCCCTTAATTCAGCGGCTTCTTTTGTGTGGCGCCAGTGCGACGGGCGGACGCCGATCAGCGAGATTGGGAATCGTGTCTCTCAGCGGTTTGAGGTGAGCGAAGGTTCTGAGATCGCTGCCCTTGCAATTCAAGATCTCACTGAAGCAGGGATGTTAGAGTCGGTAAGCTCGGAAACGGTGCTGGGCAAGTCGGTCAGTCGACGTGAGTTAATTGGAAGGCTCGCTGTTGCTGGAGTTATTTTGCCGATTGTTTCGGCAGCGGCTCAGACGAAACCGCCCAAGAAACACACCTCATTTGTACCAAAACGGGCGAAGTCTGGCGGCAACGACTTTTAGTTTTTCGGGAGTCGGTCTGCGCGCCATTTTCTTTCCTTATCATTGAGGCGTTTACCTCTCGCTTCGCGGGGACGAGACCGAAAAAATCACCCCTAGTACTGATTTCAATTGTTGCGTTATTGGTACTCAATAACGGCATTCAGTAGTGGGATTAGCTTTAGGATGAGATGATCTCTGTTTGTTCTAAACTGCTGGTTGCGCGACATTAATGTCGCAAAAACGATTAATTTTTCTAAAAAAGTGCCTTTTTACTTGGCGGGATTGGAAGAGGAGCCTAGTTTTCTTCCTGTTCTCCAAGAGCTGAAAGGCGAGACTCGGGATCAGATTAGAATTACTTGTCCGGTTATCGAAGCCGGCTTTATTAGGTTTCATACAACTAGATTTCCCTTCGCTGTAATTGTTCTAAGCCATGACAAAACAAACTTCTATGCCGGCCGCTCTACGCCGGTCTGTCGCATTTCTGACTGTTTGGGGTCTAAGCGTCGCGTCGCTAGCGGCGGATCCCATCATTGACGGGATCCTCAACTCCAGTGATGGCTACAGCCACGGGTTCGCTGTTTCTGCAGAAGTCGAAAAGGGACCTACAATCAGCGACGCAGAGCTGTATCTTCACAAGGGATCAAACGGCGACATGTCGGTGCTCCTGAGGTTTCCAAGGAGTCTCAACGACAACAGCTATGGCGATACTCGGATCGGTTGGGGGAAAGACGCCCCGAGCGGGAAAAACCACAATTTTGAAGATCTGGAGGGAAGCGATGACACCGAGTTCTTCGTCACTCTTGGATCGGGAGGATCGCTAGATTTTGTTTTCGACTTTATCGATAGCCAAGGAGGGGGCTTAGTCCATGGGCTCGAAGGTGAGGGGGGAGTTGAATCAGGAAACGCATCGGACATTTTGGCGACGGCAACATCCTTGTCCCGAAATTATAGCCTTTACGGGGCGTCGCATCCGGGATTGTTCCAAAATGGAGCGGATTCGCCAGCAGCGTCTTCGAGCTACGTTGTTCTCGATCCCACTTTTAGCGACTGGGAATTCTCGATCATATATGAGTTCAAGATTCGAGGGGGCGCCTTGGGTAACTGGGATCCTTCAGATCCTAGCAGTGTCTTAGAGATTGGCACGAGCCATCACTCCCCAAATAAGATCGCTAAGAATAAGGTCAGGGAATTTGAGTTCGGCGGACCGATTGATCCTCCTGGTGGCGGCGGAGGCGGTGGGATCGCCGACGTGCTTTGTGCGGTTAACACGGCAGAGCAATGCGGAACTGGGGATGCCTACGGAATGTGGATTCCAAATCTTCACGACAATCACTCTGATTGGACTTTTGAGTTTTCTCATGGTGAGTTTTCTGGCCTCACGAGCGGCGACGCACGTTTGACGGCGGTTGCGCGCTTGGGGAACGGCAATGGATTCTCTCTTGATGTGACTTTTACGGATCGGGTTGTGAACCCTCCGATGGGAAGTCCTAAAGGCCCTATTGACGGAAGTTGCTATACGCCCGACACCAGTGATTGGTTTTACTATGAAAACTTTACGGGAACTCTGACAGGATTGGCTGGAACCGATTATGAAGGGGCCGTCCTCCAAGTCACTCGTCGTGAGAAGGCATTTCAAGTGGGAGATGGTGCAAATCGACAAACGAATGATCTCGGTGGCAGTGGCTGGTTTGATTGGGTATTGGTCCAACAGACCTCTACAGAGGTGAAAATAGGGAGCGGTTCAAATGGCGATTTTAACTTTGCCCTCGAAAGCTGTTCCGTCGAGGTTCCAACAGTTTCAATCAGCGATGCGAAAGCACTTGAATGTGAAGGCCCCATGGAATTTGAAATCTGTCTCTCTGGTCCGACGGCCTCCCCAGTGACAATCAACTATGAGACTCAAGACAAATCTGCCAAAGACGGTGAAGACTACTCTGGCGGGGCTTCTTCGATCATTATTCCCGCAGGAACGACCTGCGTCACTTTGAGCATCCCTTTAATTGCGGATAATAAGGATGAGAGGGACGAGGACTTCGAGGTCGTCATTACCTCCGCGACCGGCGCGACTATCAGTGACGACACCGGGAAAGGAAAGATTGAGGACTGTGACCCCATTATTCCTGAGATTAGCATTAGCGACGTTACGGTGCTGGAATGTGAAGGACCTGCTGTTTTCGAGATCTGCCTCTCAGAATTAAGTCGTGCTGACGTAACCTTTGATTACAAGACCAAGGATGGGAGCGCGAGTAAGAGTAGTGACTATACCGAAACGAAGGGGACCCTAATGATTAAGGCAGGCGAGCGATGTGTTCGCGTTGAAGTGCCGATCACACGAGACAACAGGGACGAAAACGATGAGACGTTTGAGCTTGAACTCTCGGAAGCTGAAAATGCCACTTTCGCTGACAATAAAGGGAAAGCGACCATCCGCGACTGTGAAGTGAAGGATATCGAGGTCACGATTAGCGATGCCGTTGTGTTTGAGTGTGATGGTCCAATCCGATTCGAAGTTTGCCTCTCTGAGAATGCTCCAGAGAACTTAACGTTCGCTTACCGGACGATTGCTGGAACGGCCAGTTCTGGTGGTGGTGACTACGATGGAACGTCATTCCGACAATTTACGATCGATGAGGGGCAAAAATGCGCGTTCATCGAAATCGATGTTTTTGAGAATCGTGACGAGCTTGACGAAGAGAATTTCACCGTGCGCATTGGTAACGCTCCTTCTGAGCGTTACGTCTTTGTTAGAAACGAGGCGACCGGCACTATTCGAGAATGTGAGCAACCACCAACGATTCCTGATGATATGTGTGTTGTCGATACTGCGCTCAACTGTGGTGAAGGGGCCGAGTATGGCATGTGGCTTCCAAACCTCCATGCCGGGCAGTCGGACATCACCTTTGAATTCGAATCAGCTCAATTTACTGGGCTTCAGAGCGGTGATGCACTCCTAACCGCGATTGCGACTCTTGGAAATGGCAACGGCTTCATTGTGAATGCAACCTTTACCGGGAGAACGATCGTTCCTCCTTCGGGAAGCCCTAAAGAGCCGGTAGATCCTAGTTGTTACGATCTCGATGCTTCAGATTGGTTCTATTATACTGGGTTGACCGCAACACTTACCGGATTACCTGGGACCGATTTTGAGGGTGCCGAATTGTCACTGACTCGTCGCGGTGAGGCCTTCCAAGTGGGAGTAGGGGCAAATCGACAAACCAATGTTCTTGGAGCGAGTGGTTGGTTCAATTGGGAGCAGACAAATCAATCGAACCCTGTCATTGATCTCCAGAACGACGGTAACGGTGATTTCAACTTTGATATGGTAGAATGTGATCCCGTTCTTCCTGAAATCTCTATCAGCGGAAGCTCAGTGTTGGAATGCGAGAGTCCGGCGACCTTTGAGGTTTGTTTGTCAGGGATCAGTCCTGTCGATGTCACGGTCAACTATGCGACGGCCGATGGGACAGCGACCGCTCCTTCTGACTACACGGCTAGCAGTGGCAGCCTAACGATTCCTGCAGGGCAACTTTGTGCCAACATTGAGGTGGCCATCAGTGATGATGGAAATCCTGAGTCACAGGAGAATTTCACGGTCGTTCTTTCTGGCGCCATTGGGGCGGTCATTGGATCGGGGACAGGAACAGGGACCATTGAGGATTGTGAAGTTGAACTTCCGAATGTCTCAGTTATCGATGCTCGAGGATTTGCCGAGTGCGATGGGCCTGCCATCTTTGAGGTCTGTCTTGATGAGATCACGAAGTCAGCGATCCAAATCACCTACGAGACCCGAGACCTTACTGCGACTGCAGGCCTGGACTATGTCTCAACGAGTGGGACGGTAACGATTGCTGTTGGTGAACGTTGTGCTGAGATCCGCGTAGACGTTCTTGAAGACTTCTTGACCGAAGGAGATGAGACCTTTGAGCTCGTAATTACTGAAGCCGTCGGTGCAACGATCGATGACGGTGTTGGCCTGGCGACGATCAAAGATTGTCCTCCTGATCCAATCACAATCTCGATCACTGACACCCGTGCCAAGGAGTGTGAAGGTCCAATGACCTTCCAAGTCTGTCTTTCCCGTGTTTCAGATGTGGACATCACGGTCGATTATGCTACCGCAAATGGCACCGCTCAGGCAGGGCTCGACTACACGGGAGGAAGTGGGACGGTAACGATTCCCGCTGGAACGAAGTGTGTGGATCTTGAAATCCCCACGTTGGAGGATAACACGGCGGAACCCAACGAGACATTCTTCGTCAATCTTTCCAACTCAAGTGGGCCCGCAATCTCTGATGACCAAGGCGTAGGAACCATTGGCGATTGTCCTCCTAAACTTCCGACGATCTCGATCAATGACATCTCAGTCTTCGAATGTAAGGGTCCAGCGGTATTTGAGGTATGCCTGTCTGAGGTGAGCGAGAATGAAGTCACGGTCAGTTACTCAACGGCTAATGGGAGCGCAATCGCACCAGCTGACTATGCCTCAGGCAGCGGAGTGCTCACCATTCCTGCGGATACACAATGTGTCACCTTTACAGTCGAAGTGGTTGACGATGGTTCGGAGGAGGGGCCGGAAACATTCCTCATTAATCTTAGCAATGCTACCAATGCGACAATAGCTGATGATCAGGGAGTAGGGACGATTCATGATTGTGATCCTGTTCCGCCAACCGTTTCCATCGCCAACACCCGAGTCGAAGAGTGTAATGGGCCAGCGACGTTTACTGTTTGTCTCTCCGAGGTATCCTCTGAGGATGTCACGGTGAACTACACGACTGTGGATGGCACGGCAACAAGCCCTGGTGACTATCTTTCTGGTTCCGGAACCGTGACTATTCTTGCTGGGCAGGAATGCGCCACCTTTACCGTGGATATTGTCAATGATGGGATTGATGAAACGCCAGAAACGTTCTTGGTCAATCTGAGCGATCCGATCAATGCGACGATTGATGACGGTCAGGGCGTGGCAACGATCCACGATTGCGAGAAGCCCGAAATTTCAATCACTGGTAAGATTGTTAGTGAGTGTGACGATGAGGTGGTGCTTGATGTATGTTTGTCCGTTGAGAGTGATTTTGACGTGACCGTAGATTATGCGACGAGCAACGGAACCGCTATTGCCGGAGACGATTACACGTCGACGACTGGGACACTGACGATACCTGCTGGGCAACTGTGTGGCACAGTGACCGTTGGCCTACTGAACGAAAACGTTGCCGAGCCTGATGAAACGTTCTTGGTAACGATCAGTAACGCTCAAGGGGCTGTCATTACTGACGACGTCGCGACGGTGACCATCAAAGATTGCACGATTCCTCCGGATGAAGATCCAACGATCACGATTCTTGATCCAGACTTGGTGAAAGAATGTGAAGCCGATCAGATCGTGTTCACGGTCTGCCTTAACGAATCAGGAGATCAGGTCATTACCGTTAATTGGACAACGCAAGACGGCTCGGCTACAGCTGGTCAGGACTACGTTGCAGCGAGCGGGACACTGACCTTCCAACCTGGCAGTGTGAAACCGGATTCTCCGATCGTGATTGCTTTGATCGATGATGCCATTGATGAAGCCCCGGAACAATTCAGTGTTGTATTGAGTAATCCTACGAATTCAACAATTGCTGACGGCACGGGTGTGGCAACGATTCAAGATTGCGGCGACGATCCGACGGCAGTCGAGTTGATCGGATTTTCGGTCGAACAAGATGGTTTAGGCGGGGTTGTCCTGAAGTGGGAAACAGCAAGTGAGTTCGAGACGGCTGGCTTTGAACTTCATCGGGCAAACACGAGTGGGAGCACCGGGTTTAGCATTCAGTCGGTGACGACTAAGATGGTCCTTGCGAAAGGAAGCACAGGGGAAGGGGCATCATACAGTTATGCCGATCAACCTGGCTACGGTCGCTTTACCTATCAATTAGAGGAGATTGAACTTGATGGGCATCGTGAGCGGATCGGAACCATTGCGGTTGACGTTGCGCCAATGTTTACTTCGATTGAACCGAGCAGCGAAGGAATCGTGCTGACCTTTCCTACCATGGAAGGTTGGGAGTTCTCCATCGACGTTCGCGATAGTTGGAACGCAGATGGCGAATGGGCCCCGCTGACAGGTGCGCCGCACGGATCTGGTCGAGTGATTGATGCTGAGGCCGGTAGCAGCGCGGGTCGCTTCTATCGCATTACGGCGACGCGAAAATAGTTGCAGCCCTAAAAGGCTGAATTGGTTTAAAAGTCCGGGAACATCCTTGTTTCCGGACTTTTTCTTTGTGGGGGTAGTTTGGATTTGTGAGCGAGACTTCGCGATTGGCATAGGACTGGCTTTGGGGCAATAATCCTGAACGGTGATGGATTCAATTTAGGTGTCGGTGATTACTTTGAGAATTGATAAATGAGAAGCCTGCTTTTAGTTGCCTGTGTGCTCAGTAGCACTTTCGGTGGTGTGTCTGATCTTTATGGAAAGGATTACTCATGGGGGAAAGTCACGGTGCTACGAAGTGATAAGCGATTTCTTGAGTTCGAATGGGTGATGGAGTGGCCTGAGGCTGCAAGCAACGAAACGGGTGTGTTCGATCCATCCATGCTGGAATTACCGGGGAGCCAGCTTACTCCGGAATCGAGCTCTGTCGTGCCATTGACCATTGGCGCTTCATTCTCGTTACCAGCATCACAGGGGGTGTCCATCGAAATTCTAGACTTTGAAACAGAGGAGTTTTTTGGTGTTAGTGGATCGGAAGTTGATCGTGCATTGCGAACCTTGCGCTATCGTGATTTCGTTTCGACTGGAAATCCGACCGGTGTTGATTTCCTCAATGTTACATCCGAAAACATAAATCGGCTGGGTGCTGACGGTCTGCCGAAGTTTGTCGGTATCTCCTCCGTAGGATGGCTTCGTGAACATCGGGTTCTCACGCTTCAATGTCATCCGGTGAGGGTCGATCGTGACCAGGAACGTGTCGAGCGGTTGAAACGACTAACAGGGCGATTACATATCTCGGAGCCGGTGGCAGCTGATGAGGTTGCAAAGCGCGCTCAAAGACTACGTTCGAAAGTGTTTGATGATGTTGTGGGCAAGCAAGTCGTCAACCCCATCGAGAACCTCGTTCAGTCAAGTTCTAAGAATGGGCTTCGCAAGGCTGCGCATTCGGGTGTTGAAGACGAAGGGGAGCATTTGCGTGTGTCGTTCGTTGAGACAGGGATTTACGAACTGAGCGCCGCAAGCCTCGCTTCACAGGGATTAGAGTTGTCGGAGATTGAGTCGACGAGTTTTCAGCTCTTTGATGGGGAGGGAGAATTGCCACTACATGTCGTCGACGGCGGTGACGGGCGTTTAGACGGGAGAGATCGAATCGTTTTTTATGGCGAGAAACTGAGAAGTATCTACTCAGTAACGAACTCTTATGTGCTTCGTTGGGGCGAAGGCGAAGGCGTCAGAATGTCAGAAGAACCCGCTTCGGTTTCAGGTTCGGTCGGATTTCCTTCAGAGTCCTTGGAGACAGCTCATTTTGAAGAAGACCTTCATTATTGGCAGAATATGGTTGATGGTGAGGGGGAGGATCACTGGTTTTGGGAGTCTCAATTGAGTGGCCCTGACCGCCGGGATTATACCGTTAACGTGACAGATATTTCGGCTGCCTCCTCGGATCCTGTGAGACTGGCGGTCGCAATGAAGGGGTTGTCTTCGATTCCAGAGGTTACTCCCGATCATCATACTCGAATTTACCTCAATGGTAGTCTCGTGGGTGATAGTCTCTGGGATGGGAATGCTCGTTTTGTTCAGGAAGCGACGCTTGATGTTTCTCAGCTCATTGAAGGAGATAATGTGGTCGGAGTCGAAATCGTAGGGGACCTTCCCGTCGCTCTCGACCAGGTTTTTATCGACTGGATTGAAATTGATTATCCCCGGAGACTTGTCGCTGATGACGGCCACTTGGCATTTAATGGTGGCTTTGGTCCCAATTTGGTTTCTGGATTTAGAAACGATTCGATTGAGATCTATGATGTTACCGATGCTAGAAGTGTTTCTCGGCTTACTGAGGAAACGATTCAACTTGCAGCTCAAGGGTTTACTGCGGCTTTCGAAAGTTCTCGCTTTCCGGTCGGGCGATTCGTTGTTTTGGATAGGTTCGGGTTTCGCTCGCCGACGGACCTTGAATTGGTCTCAAGCTCCCATTGGAAGCGTTCCGATCATCAGGCAGATTATCTCATTATTAGTCATCGGTCATTCGTTCCGTCACTTCATCCGCTGGCTCAGCGGAAAAGAGAACAGGGAATATCGGTTGCCGTCATTCCTGTTGATGATCTCTATGATGAGTTTTCGGGAGGCGTGCCAACTGCAGAAGCGATTAAGTCCTTTGTGAGCTTTGCCTATCATGAATGGGAGGATCCGGCACCTGCGTACCTTCTGCTAGTTGGGGATTCGACGATTGATCCAAGAGATATTTTTGAGAGTGGAACGCCAAACCTGGTGCCGTCAGAGATTACAGAAATGAACTTTTTCGGTGAGTCTGTAAGTGACGATGGCTTTGCTCGTGTCGACGGCGATGATGTGCTGCCGGATCTTCTCGTAGGGCGACTGCCTGCCGAATCGCTTGATGGTCTCGCGTTAATGATTCAGAAAACGCTCGATTATGAGAGATTAGAAACTGACCAGGAATGGAATAGTCAAGTGCTCGTTGTCGCGGATGATGATTCGGAGGTGTATGAAGTGTTGTCGGAAAGCTTGGTCAATGGATTGCCGGATGGCTTCGATGCGGATCGTGTCTATCTTTCGTCATACCCTCCAGGGGATCCGACGTCTGATATTGTTGAAGAGCTAAACGAGGGACAGCTAATGGTCAACTACACCGGTCACGGGAGTCGGTCTACTTGGGGGATAGGAGATATTGGCGGGATAATGCTTGAAAATGCTGACGCTGCTGTGTTGACCAACGGTGAGGCTCTCTCAGTGGTGACAGTGGCGAATTGTTTGAACGGATTCTTTGTTGCGCGTTCGGCAAAGCCCTGCCTTGCGGAAATTTTCCTGAGGAATTCAAGTGGGGGTGCCGTTGCTGCGTGGGCGCCAACGTCACTAGGATTTCCGTCAGGGCATCGCTTGCTCGTGGGGAAATTCTATGAGGAGATCTTCCTGCGGGATCAAATCGAACTTGGTGCTGCTGTTCTCGGTGCCAAGGTTGCTACCTTGACCGATGGGGGGTTCTTTGCTGATCAAGTGAAGAGTTATACTTTTTTTGGGGATCCGGCTCTTCAGCTAGCGGTGCCGAATCGGATCAGCCCCGTAGTGATTACGATCGCCTTGAGTGATGAAGGGGATTTGGAACTACTGTTCAATGCTAGAGATGGGCGTGAATATGTGATTGAAAGCTCGCCGTTCCTCGGGGTGGAGGCAGTTTGGGAAGCTCTTCCCGGGGCTCCGCATAATTCAGGGAACGTTCGAATCGCCCCAGATGAGGGCGGGCGGTATTTTCGGGTCGCGAGCTCGCTGAGCGAATCGGCTCCTGCGGTGATGGAGCAATAGGGAGCGTTGGTTCAAAGCAATCGTATCTACGATGAGTGTTGTTATTGAGAAGCACCTATTCTTGCCCTCTCAGGGGATTCCCAATCATCCGCTATTTCCTTTACTGATCTATCGATCTGTCCTTGATGCAGAATCGATTTCCGGTGCGAGGGATTTCTTTGCACTCTTCAAATCTCGAAATTGGGGGAACGCCTGGCAGAATGGTGTGTTTCCTTATCATCATTTTCATAGCAATACTCACGAAGTATTGGGAGTTTTTAGTGGGCGAGCGAGTGTCGGGTTCGGCGGAGAGGAAGGCGTAGAAAAAGAGATTGGCCGTGGGGATGTTGTCGTGATTCCTGCGGGAGTTGGACATAAAGCCCTTTCGGCCAGTGAGGATTTTGGTGTTGTTGGTGCTTATCCTGAAGAACGTTCGCCGGATCTCCTCTCAGGAGAGACTCCGGTCCAACTATCGCTTGCGCATGCCATCTCATTGGTGCCAATTCCAGAGCAAGATCCTGTCTACGGGAAAGACGGACCGCTTTTCGCTGAATGGCAGAACCACTCGCCAAGCGGCAAAATGGGGACTGGGTGACGGCGTATTCTCGCTGGAGTTTTTTTTTCGCAAAAACAACATAAAACGCGACATTTGTGTGTTGACAATGAAACCGTGTATATGGCAATTTGTTGGGGTTGTTGAATTAGGCCGTCGGAATTACTCGAAAGACACGGCTTGTTTAGAAGACCTCGACGGGGTTCAGTAGTTGTCAAAATTGCGACAGACTCATGAATTGGTTTGTTGACAGCGTGAATTTGAAACTTAGAGTTTGAAAGAGAGAATTATGGAAACTGTAAACGACGTAATACGCCCAGTGTACGAAAAGCCCGAAGTGGTGTCTTACGCGGATGAAGAGATTCTCGCACAGCTAGGGCCTGCTCAGGCCCAGTATGCCAAGCCAGATGCTGGTGATGGCGGCGGTTTTATCTAATATCCGCTGCGGTTAAGAGTAGGCACCGGAAGAGGTGTCGATTGCTTACAGCTTAGAATTTCAGAAACATTCGCCACTCTTAGAGTGGGGGATGTTTCTGCTTTTTTATATTGATTGATTGCAGGCTATGGCGAAGACGTCCAGTCGTTCCTTGAGACTCCGCTTTTTTGATCTGGATGTGACGATTTCGTCCCTAGATCAGCGGGTTTTGGAGCCTTTTGAGCGTCTCTATTCCGCGTTTGTTCTCGAACCTTCTGAACCTCATCTAGCACGACATTTCGACGTGGTATTCAATAGTTGTGATTTTGGAGCGCAGGAGAATTCTCTGGTCTTGGATGGCGAAAAATGGCCGATCAGTCAGGCAATGTGCTCCACTGGAGCCATTTATGAGTTTCTGCTAAAAAACATCTACGAGAGGATTCAGAGTCATCTTCTTATCCACGCAAGTGCGGTAAAGCTGGGGAACGCAGGGATCATATTTGTCGGAAATTCCGGTTTCGGGAAATCCACATTGTCTCTTGCGCTCGCGAGCCGGGGTGCTGCTTTTTTTTCAGATGAGGTTGCTGCGATTAGTCGAGTCACTCGGAACTTAGAAGCGTTTCCTCGTCGCCTTCGTGTCCACCAAGAATCACTCGCCTTGGCTGGCATAGGTGAGTTAGGAGCTCGGATGGATTCGTGGTTTGGTAAGCATCTTCTCGATATTTCCGATATTGCAGGAACTGGGATCGCTGAGTCGACAGCTCTCACTGCGGTCGTGTTTTTAGAGGGGCTGCCGAGCCCGGCGGAGCCGAATGGCTCTGACAAAGCCCCTGCAATCGAGTTCTTACTTGATCGAAGCGATCCGGTCTTGTTTGCAAAAGCGGTCCATTTTCCAGGCGTGGATCGGGTGTCCCATGAGGAATCGGGAGGATTCACGACGCTTAGAATTGAGGGGCAGAATCTTGGTGGAGCCGTGGTTGAAATTGAGGTCTATTGTCGAGATCATCGTATTTGTGTCTTGGATGCCGCGTCTCCGGTCGGTGAATCCCCGACATTTACTGAGATTCCTACGCTGACACGGGTGGAATCAAAGTATGCCCTCGGCACTTTGGCTCAGCAATTCTTGCCAGGGCGCGGTTCGGTCATCCTGAGAGAAGAATACCAAGGGCAAAGTTCTAAGCTGATTCTCGAAATGATTCGGCTTTTTCAAGGGGTTCCGTTTTTTCGTCTTCGGGTCGGAGAGATGTCTCAAATGATTGGCTTGGTTGAGCAGTTGGCCTATGGTCCGGCCGGGAATGTCGTCAAGGACTAGACACAGCCGGTGTCAGGAGCTTGTGTGATGTCTCTCTGGTTAAGCTGTTATGAATGAGTTAAACTTTGGGGAATCGTGACTTGAGGTTTTCAGATTCGCCATCAAGTCCTCGATTCGCTCGCTTTCTGATACGGAACGGCAGAGTTGCGCAGCTTTCTGTGACAGGAACGAGTATGTTGCCCTCATTGGCTCCCGGCGATCGAATTAGCGTGAGCTATCCTGAGATGGGCTATGCCGTCGGTGACGTTGTTGTTCGGCTTGATGGCGAAGACCAAGATCAAGAGGAGGTTGTCCACCGAGTTGTAGGATTTCAAGATCGCGACGGAACGAGCCTGATCGTGACCAAGGGAGACAACTCTCGATTGTTCGATAGGCCGTGTTCAACGGATTCCCTCCTAGGACGAGTTGAGGCGGTCGAGAGACGTGGGGCAATCTGCCTCCTAGATAAACCATGGATCTCGTTGCTCGGACGTTGGCTTGGAAATTTGGGTGCATTGAAGGATAGTCCTAGGCTCGATAAGACCCTGCGAGATTCAATTGGAAAGCCTCCGCTTTCGTCACCGGTTGGCCTTCTATTCAACTGTCGATCGATCGTAGGGCTTTTGTTTTTTAGCATTCGATGGATTAATGGTAGAGTGATCGGAATGAGTTTTCGAAAACAGAAAAGGCATGTTGAACGAGCCGAACCATAGGGAACAGGGGATTTCATCGAGTAGGTAATTGCAAGGGTATGTCGGCCGAGTTCAAATTTCTCACAAAATGTTTGGGACCAGCTGAGCTGGTAGATCAGCCGGACTGGGTCGCTTGCGCTAAATCCCTCGATGTGGATTGGGGAGTGCTGCTCGAAATGGCTCGGAAACATGGCGTTGTATCTTCCGTCTTTGTCGCGCTAAAGCCGGAGATTCAACAGCTTCCAAGTGATTGCCAGCAATCGTTTAAACGCGAGTATCACACAGGGATTGGGCGGAATGTTTTCGTCGCCGAGGAATTTCGAAGGGTGATGGCAATTTTCAAGACGGCTCAGATTGATGTGATCCCTTATAAAGGGCCCATGTTGTCGAACCATCTCTTTGATTCTCCTGCCTTTCGCGAATCGAAGGATATTGACCTCGTCGTGCATCGTAAAGATGTGATCAGGGCTAAGCAGTTGCTCTTGAAGAATGGCTATCAGTCAGACGGAGATCTTTCAGAGCGTGAGGAGGTGTTCCTGTTCAGTTCTCGGAAAGAGTCTTCCTACGATCTGAAGCTGCCTTATCCCTCTGGTAAGGGGAAACGTCTCAAGATCGAACTGCATTGGAAGGTCCCCCTGACATCGAATGTGCCTCCCGATTGGTATTGGCAGCACCTAGAATGGCAGGAGTTTGGGACGCTCCCCGTCCGGTGTTTCACTGCGGAAACACTCATGCTTATTCTGCTTTGTCATGGATTTCGGCACTATTGGGAATCACTCAAGTGGCTCTCGGACATCGATCGGTTGATTCGTAATACAAAAAGTTTTAGATGGGATCACCTCCTTGAATTGTCATCTGAATTGGGTGTTCGTCGGGTCGTCGTCTTTGGTCTCGTTCTCTCGCGTGAACTCTTAGGAACACGTCTTCCCGACGACGTTCAAGTAGCCCTTGATGCTGACGCATTCGTCTTATCGCTCATTCCTGGAGCCGTGGAAAATATGACGGGCGCTCATCGCTGTCCGGTCGGCTTTCGAAATAACATCCTTATTCGAGAGCGTGTTGGAGACCGCTTCCTATATCTGAAGAACATCTTGGATTACGTGTTCGTTCCTGACCTAACGGACTTTAAACGTCTACCACTTCCGCGTCTCTTGTGGCCCTGCTACTGGATTCTGAGGCCTATTAAAGTGCTGTCGTGTTTGCGGAATAAGTACGGAGTGCGATCAATTCGCCGAGTGCTTTTTGGTAAGACGAAGTCCGCTTAGCGACCTGTGGCGAACTCATTGTCTGCTTGTTGATTCGGAGTTGTCCAACAGACCGTTTCCATGAGCGCTGGATAGACCTTGGTATTTGCTGCGACGATGTTGCGGGTTTGTAACGTTAGGTCGTGGCCCGATCGATCGCTGCACTGTCCTCCGGCTTCTTGAATAAGGAGCGAGCCGGCAGCATAGTCCCATGGTTCGAGTTCGTATTCGAAAAATCCGTCGAACCGGCCGCATGCTACCCAGCTCAGGTCGAGCGCAGCCCCCCCAGTTCTCCGGATCCCTCGGATATTCTTGTGAAAGAGCGATCGGATTCCGTCCAGTGTCTTCTCCATGAGAATCCCCCGATCGTAGTAGAATCCCGTTGCAATGATGCTTTCTTGGAGGGTCTTTCGGTCTGATGTCCGGATCGGTTCTTCGTTCATGAAGGCTCCTTGGTTTTCTACGGCATGAAATTCTTCCTCTCGAATCGGGTCCCAAATGATTCCGACTCGAGGTTTGCCAGCCGAAGCGTAGGCAATTGAGACAGAGAAATGGGGGATCCCGTGGGCATAGTTGTTCGTTGCATCGAGAGGGTCGATGACCCACACGTTCTCTTCGTTCCCTTCGGCAGTGGACTGGCCTTCCTCTCTCAATAAGAGGTGAGATGGAAATCTTTCCAGGATCCCATTAACGATCAGTTTCTCGCTCGCAAGATCAGCTTCGGTGACAAGGTTTTGACTGCTCTTTTCTGAAACTTTCGCCTTGCCGAGGTAGCTGACGAGAATGTCCCCGGCTTCTTTGGCTAAGCGTCGTCCCAGGGAGAGTTGATCGGCATATAGGGGCATAGGAATATTGGCTGTTGGCTTTTTTCTCTGCGCCCACGAATCAAGCTCAGAAAGCTGAGACTGTCCGGGCAGGTTACCGACGAATTCAGGCTCGAATGTGGCGGGGGGTGAGTTTAGACTGTTGACGATGGATCGAATAGTCAAAACCTTCAATGACACGTTTAGCTCCGTTGGGATCGTGGTCTTTCTCAGCACTCTTTTCCTATATATGGCTTCTGCTGAGCGGGAATTCCCGGTGGCTAGCGTCTCAGTCCCGAGGTATGAAGGGAATGTGAGCATCGATGGCGTTCTAGATGAGGCTTCTTGGGAAAGGGCGATGGTTCTGAAACCCCTAGTCAAGAATGGTGACGGTGAACGAGGACTGTATCGAACGCAGGTTCGTCTCTTTGCAAGCGATGAAGCCCTCTACATAGGTTGGGAAATCGATGATGATGACATTCAAGCCACCTTCACGGCTAGAGATAGTCATTTCTGGGAAGAAGAGGTGGTTGAATTCTTCTTGGCGACGAATGAAATTACCGATTATTTCGAATTTCAATGGAACCCTCTAGGGGGCATTTTTGATGCCAGAATACGAAATCGGCTAGGTCGCGATGGAAAGTCGAAGGGCATTGAAGGCGACTGGAGTTACACTGCCGCTAAGATGAAGAGTCGTGTTCAGGTGAACGGGACCGTGGCCAATGATACCGATACCGATCATGGCTGGGTCGTTGAGGTCGCTATCCCATACTCCGATCTCGGAATAGCGCCACCGAAAAAGGGAACGCAGTGGCGAGCTAACTTTTATCGATTCAATCGTGGAGGTTCAGTTTCGGTCGAGAAGCAGAGTTGGAGTCCCACGCTCGATCCCTCGTTTCATCAACCAAGTCGTTTTGGAATTCTCCGATTCGATTAGTCTTCGGTAGGCGGGGGAACGTCGTTATTCTACTCTTTCAGTCGGGTTTTTATTGCCTTGATAGTTCGATCTGCTTGAAAGGCGATTAGTTGCCATCCAATGGCGTAGGTTCGTTCGATGGGCAGAAGTGAGATTCCGTTGATGGAGCCTAGTCCGGCGTCGAGTCGTTGACTCAGTCTGATGTGTTCTGGTTCAAGTGTGAGGATTTGTGCCTCGTAGCGATAGCGATCATGAAGGCCTTCATCTTTTTCGATGATGCCTTTCGTTTTCAACCAGTCTTCAATTGCTCCAGGGTCATAGTATTCAGAAATGTAGTGAACTTTCGTTGGTTCGTCTCGCCATCGGGATGAGAGCTGTTCTGCGACGCGTTCCATTCCGTACTGATTATCGCCGCTATCTCCGAGGAGAAAGATATGCTCGAATCCGTGGACCTTAAAACTTGTAGCGATATCGACTAAGAGGCGCTCAAACGTCTCTTCCGTAATGCTGATGGTGCCAGGGTAACGCATGTGATGAGATTTGGGTGAATGATTTCCTTCAGGAACAAAAGGAACTATTGGGGCCACGAGTGCGTCTCCAAGACCTCTGGCAATAGCTTCGCAATCTTGCCGCAGAACGTAGTTGTGTTTGCCAAGAGCCACGTAAGGGCCGTTCTGTTCAATCCCTCCAGTCGGGATTAGGATTGTGGATTTCCCATCTTGTTTCGCATCTCTAACTTCCATCCAAGTCATTTCTTCGATGAACACGGTGTCGTGTCTGTCGATGGGGCTTGGCTTATTGAGGTCACTAGGTCGTGAGGTATTCTTATAACGTTTCGCCCCTGCGCTACCTTCGTGATATTGGGCGATTACTTTTGGTGTTTGAGCGGCCAATAGGCAGGCTAGTAGAAGAAACTTTAAGGGGTGATTCATGTGGCTTTTTTGGGGGCTGAGATCACCAAACGATTCCGTAGTCATCACCGTGATCGCTCGCACCGCCTTGAAAGGTCTTGTTCTTATGGTCGAAGTAGATTGCAGTAATCGGCCCCGAAGTTCTTTTTTGAAAGAAAAGGCGGTAACCCTTTCTTTGGAGGTCCTTTTGTACCCACAGGGGAGTGTTTTCATTGATGACAAGCTTTCCGGGTTCTGATTGGTGAGTCTCGAAGGAACTCCGCATCTGGTAGTTATTGAAATTTGGGGCTTCGCAGGCTTCTTGGATATCCATGCCGAATTCGACAACATTGAGGAAGAATTGGAGCAAGTTTTGATCTTGAGTATCGCCCCCTTGAACGGCAAACGAAAGAAAAGGTTGGCCCTGCTTTAGAGCGATGCTTGGAGTCAAGGTAGCTCGGGGGCGTTTCCCTGGTGCGAGGACATTGAACGGGTTTTCTCTTCTGTCCAGGACGAAACTCTGCATTCTCTGACTCATCCCGATGCCGGTTTTTCCAGCGATACAGGCGGGGAGCCAACCGCCGCTTGGTGTAATCGAAACGACCCATCCCGTTTTGTCCGCTGCTTGAATTGATGTCGTTCCGGCGAGAAAACCTCGCTGGTGTCTCCGAGCTACTTCGGGTTTGACGTCTGCTGGTAGATGAATTGCAGTTCTCGGCCATGCTTCGAGATACGATTTGAACGGATTCGATT
The DNA here is from genome assembly GCA_913061285.1 of uncultured Verrucomicrobiota bacterium. GTDB lineage: Bacteria > Verrucomicrobiota > Verrucomicrobiia > Limisphaerales > AAA164-E04 > UBA2970. The sequence continues at coordinate 24,972 of CAJXVR010000015.1, forward strand.
TATTCTCAAACGGATAGGGATCACCAGGTTGAGTAAACGGGTTGTTATGGAACCAGTTAATGGAAGCGCTGCGCTGTCTGGCATATTCCTTTGAGAGGAGACCGATGATCGGTTCCACGGGAGGGAAATAGGGATCCCCGTAGTAGAAGTCACGATCAGCGAACGCGAGGTTCATCGTTTGATAGAGGGTGTGAATGTACCGCGAACTATTGAATCCCAAGGCATTCAGATCGAGAGGTTCCAAGATGTTCAAACATTGGAGCAGCACTGGTCCCTGTACCCAGGAGGTTAGTTTGTAGACGTCGATGGCCTTGTAGGATGTGCTCACGGGGTCTTCGATCTTTACCTCCCAGGTGGCAAGGTCTTTCATAGTGTGGAGTCCGCCTTGCTCCTGTGAGCTACGAACGAATTCTCGAGCGATATCGCCGTGGTAGAAACGGTCATAGGCTGCCATGATCGCTTCGATTCTTGATTTGCCTTCCTGTACGGCCTTGCTTTCGGTCTCAACAAGTCTTTCAAGTGTTTCGAGGAGATCGGGCTGGCGAAAAAGCTCACCCGGAAGGGGGGCTTCATGTGACTCGCCAAGGTGGGGAAGGAAAAGAGCCTTCGAGTAGGGCCATGATTTAAGGTCGGCTTTCTCAGCTTCAATTCGCTTGGACATACCCGCCTCAATCGGGTATCCCGCAGCAAGCTCCATTGCCGGTTGAATGACTTCTGCCAAAGACATGGATCCGAATTGTGCCAGCATGACCATGAGCCCTCCCGGTGTGCCAGGGGTGAGTGCTGCGAGGGGGCCTTTTCCCGGTGGATAACGGAGGCCTCGATCGAGGAAAAAGTCTGGGCTGGCTCCGGTCGGGGCAACTCCGAGAGCGTTGATACCCACGACTCGTTCCTGTCGTGGGTCATAGATAAGGGCCTGTGTTTCGCCTCCCCAACTAAGATCGTCATACATTGTACAGACGGCTGCCAGCATGGCACATGCAGCGTCGACTGCGTTCCCTCCACGATCGAATATCTTCGCTCCCGCAGTTGCTCCGAGCGGTTTACCTGTAATCGCTATCCAATGCCGTCCATAGAGGCTCGGTTTGTTCGTGCGGGCTTCACAGAGGTGCGTCAGATAGGTCGTGACCATGAGACACAGCAGGAGGATCCTTGTAGGGAGAATCCTCTGGGTTACTCCTATTAAGATCTGTCTTGGAGTTTGCACGGATTCTGATTATGGAACGATGAAGGCCGCTGTAAAGGGTTTCATGGATGTTGGTTCCGGCAGCCGGTCTGTGAATCGGCTTCTGGATTTGAGCATGATCTGAGATTGAACTGTTCGATCGTGAGCCATCGTGCCAAGAATGGGAGGATGCCGTTCATCGAAAAGCTTGAGTGTGCGCTCTGTGGTTTGGAGCACAATGCGGAAGGGGTTCAAGGGCTATGCCAATCTTGTGCTCGACCACTGTGGGTGAAGTATGATTTGGCTTCGGTCGGGGCAAGCTTGAAGCGTGATGATCTGAAAGGGAGGCCCGAATCGATTTGGCGTTACTTTGAGCTTCTTCCGTTGAGGAGCCGTGAGTCGATCGTGTCCCTCGGAGAAGGGGTAACTCCATTGTTCCAAGCGAAGCGACTTGGGCGCTATCTCGGTTTGAATGAACTCTGGATCAAGGATGAGAGTCGCTTGCCAACGGGAAGTTTCAAAGCCCGCGGCATGGCGATGGCGATCTCGAAAGCGAACGAACTTGGTGTTAAGTCTGTTGCGGTTCCAACGGCAGGGAATGCTGGGGGTGCTCTTTCCGCCTATGCGGCTCGAGCTGGTCTTCCCGCTCACGTTTTGATGCCCTATGATACTCCTATCGTCAATCAGCGTGAGGCATCACTTCTCGGTGCTAAAACGGTCTTGATCGAGGGCTTGATTGACGATTGCGGGCGCATGGTCAAAGAGGGCGCTGCCCACCTTGGTTGGTTCGATGTTTCAACATTGAAAGAACCTTATCGAATTGAAGGAAAGAAAACGATGGGACTAGAGCTTGCAGAACAGTTTGATTGGTCCCTTCCTGATGTTGTGCTTTATCCCACCGGGGGGGGGACGGGCTTGATTGGAATGTGGAAGGCCTTTGCGGAATTGAATGAACTGGGGTGGCTGAATAGTGCCAATCGTCCTAGAATGGTCGCTTGCCAGGCCGAAGGCTGTGATCCTATCGTGCGTGCCTTTGAGTCTGGGGCCCGCCATGCAGCTCGGGTTCCGAATGCAACAACCCAAGCCGCGGGGATTCGGGTGCCGGCTGCTGTTGGCGATTTCATGATTCTTGATGCGATTCGTGAGAGTCAGGGATTGGCCGTGAGAGCCCCGGAGAAGGATATCCAACCTTGGATGGAGCGTGCCAGTTGTTTGGAGGGGGTCTCACTTTGCCCCGAGTCAGCAATTTGTCTCGCTGCGGCATCTCAACTCTTGAGTGATGGGACAATCTCCAAGAGCGACCGCGTGGTCTTGTTTAACACGGGAGCAGCTCAAAAGTATGTTGAGCTCTTGCCGAAGAATCCCGTGCGGGTTGACCCTTCAGATGGTGAATGGTGGAAGCGGCTGGGCTAGCGCTCAGGCGATCGGATTCCACTCGTGGCGTGCTTTGCTGAGACCCAAGATCCCTGATTCAAACGACCGTAAGGATTGGCCGGCGAAGGGATGTTGATGAGGGTTTAGTGATAGAAAGCCCTCGAGCTCTGGCAGGGCTTTGATCTTGATCTGCTGTCCTGACTCACGAACTTTGATGGATTCTGCCTCGTATTCTTCAATGAGTGGGCAAAATGCTGCGTCAATAAAACCAAGCTGATCAGCGAGGAGGTTGGCTTGGGTGTAACCGAGGTGATAGTCTCTGACGCGGTTGGAGTTGGATCGGAAAATGAGTTGTGCTCGGAGAAACGTGCTAAGAGAGCGCTCGTAGAGTTTAGGATCTACGAGTGATTCCTTGTGGGCGTCAACTCCGGATTCGAAGCCAATACTTGCTCGGAACTCATGGATCACTTGCATGACCTCGAGATGGGCGTCTCTTAGTTCTCGATAGACAAACACTAGGTCCGCCCGTCGGGCTGCTCTCAGATCTCTCTCGATCGTGAATACGCGATAAGCGAGAGTTCCAAGCCCCGCCAAAACGATTGTGAGGAGGAATCGGAATACCAAGAGAAAGAGCTCCTGATCGAACTTGTTCTTGAGAGTCCGGTCGTAGGCAAGGAAGAAGGCGATCGCGATCGTGGCAACAATAACAAAAACTGTGACGATGATTGTCAGACTAAAGTTCTTCTTCATTGCAGGGCTCCATGAGATCGCTTATCTCCAACAAATGTCAAGGAAGAGAATGTTTTTCGGTGACCTCTAAGCTCGAGTGGTTGTCACTACTCCTAGATGCTATTGGACTTATTGATGTTGGTGACACGGTTCACCAAGAGCTGTTTGGTGTTCTCTCTAGTCGCTGCGTGCCTTGGTGGGCGAAGCTATTCTGCAGGCATTCCGTCCGACTGGAACGAGTGGCGAGGAGCCACCGGGAATGGTAGTTCACTGGATGCTAAGCCGCCAACGACTTGGTCTGAGTCTAAGAACATCGCCTGGAAAGTAGCCCTGCCAGGGAAAGGGCACGCAACGCCCATTATATCAAATGGGAGAGTCTACATTTCTTCTGCAATTCCCGTTGGGCCCAAAAAATCGCCGATTTTCAACCCTGCCCCCGGAGCGCACGATAATTTTCCGGTGGATCAGGAGCACCGATTTGTCGTTGCCGCTATTGATGTGGCTTCTGGAAAAACAATTTGGGAGACTGAGGTAGCTCGGACGCTGCCCCATGAAGGCGGGCATTATACGGCGAGTCTGGCTTCTCATTCGCCGCTTACTGATGGGACGCTCGTTTTCGCGTACTTTGGATCGCGCGGGCTGCATGCGCTCGATCTCTCTGGCAATCTTGTCTGGAAACAAGAATTTGGGCACATGGAAACACGGCATGCGCATGGCGAGGGATCCTCTCCAGCGCTCAAAGAAGGCATTCTAGTCGTCAATTGGGATCACGAAAAACAGTCCTTTATTGCTGCCTATGATGCGCGCAGTGGGAGGGAACTGTGGCGATCGAATCGAAACGAGATGACATCTTGGTCAACCCCGCTGATCGTATCTCACCAGGGATCTCATCAAGTCATTGTCAGTGCAACCGAACGAGTTCGCTCCTACGAATTACGAACCGGTCAATTAATTTGGGAGTGTTCAGGTCTCGCTCGGAATGTGGTAGCCTCGCCCGTTCATCATGAGGGGGTCGTGATCGTTGGAAATAGCTATGACAAGCAGGCAATGATGGCGATTCGATTAGAAGGTGCAAAGGGGGACATCAGTGGTTCCGCCAACGTTCTTTGGTCCTCGACGCGGATGACGCCCTACGTGCCATCACCGCTGATGTACAAAGGAGTGCTTTACTTTCTTAGGCACAATCAAGCGGTCTTGTCCTGCCTTAATCCGATGACGGGAGAAACGTTGCGAGGCCCCTTTCGGCTCGGTGGATTGCGAGAGATCTTCGCTTCGCCAGTTGCTGCAGATGATCGCGTCTACATCGTGGGGAAGGGGGGGGCGACTCTGGTGTTTAGTCACGAGGCCGAGCCCCGGGTTCTGGCTCTGAACAAACTTGAGGATCGATTCAGTGCATCGCCCGCTTTGGTAGGCGATGCACTGTTTCTTCGAGGAGAATCGTTCCTTTACTGTATTAAGGAAGAGTGAGGGAACGCGTTTAGTTTTTGCCCCGCATTCCGGCTAACCTAGTAGCGCTAGAGGGGGCGAATCTTGATGTTCCGATATGCCACTTCGTTTCCATGATCTTGTAGGCAAAGATGCCCTTTGGTTGGAACGCCAAATTTCGCCATGCGACTGAATTTGCTTTTTGCAACTCGTTCGTCCCAATCGGCACTGCCCTTAACGAACTCATAGTATTTGACCCCATTCATCCAGAGCTCGCCTTTTTCCGGGGTTAATCTGAATCTTACGCGATTCCATTCTCCGGCTGGGTAGGTGGCATCAATATCGGGCTTGTAGAGCTGGTAGAGCCATCCTGAGAGTTGTGGGTCATGGCCATCCTTGTTGTCCTGGATTTGAATCTCGGGGCCGGTTTTCCACGCGGTGTTTTCCTCTTCGGTAGAGTGAAACATGATTCCGCTGTTGCCACCTTTCGAAATCTTGTATTCAAGAGAAAGTTCAAAAGCCCCAAATTGTTCTTTCGTGATTATGGTGCCTGCTCCCTTGGAGGCTCTGACGAGCGCGCCGTCGATGACTGCCCATCCGTCGCTAACAGTGTCTTTTCTGAACGTTCTCCATTCATTTTTGGATTCTCCGTCAAACAGGAGCTTCCATCCGTCTGCTTTTTCGGCTGACGAAAGGCGGTTGTGTTCCGCTGCGGATAGGCTGAGAGATCCTAGCCCGATGAGGGCGATGATGAGGCTTCGATGAATTGAAATCTTGTGCATTTCGATGATCTTAGAAGGTTCATTCAGCCCTTTCCAACAGAAATTGCCAGGTGAACTCTCTTTTCGTTGTTGCTTGCGGCGAGATCTTCCTTCTGTCCTGTCTCGACGAATCTAGTTAGGAGCTAGGGAGTAAGGACGATTTTTCCGTGAAGGGTTCCCGCTGAGTGAATGGTGTTGGCTTCTTGAAGTTCGTGGGCTTTTGCCGCTTCAGAGAGAGGGAAGCGCTTCCCAATGTTGGCTCGAATGTGTCCATTTTCGATCCAATTCGCTATATCGGCGGCACATTTCTCTTGATCAGCCGCAGATGCTTTAAACATCGCGAAGCCGTGTAATGAGCATCCCTTGACATAGAACGGTCCTACGGGAAATGGGGGTTGAGCGTCGCGGCCTGCCATGACGACCATCCGGCCATTTTCGGCGAGCAGATCGATGCTAGCGTTGAAGTCCGGATGTCGTTGAGTTTCCCAAAATATATCGACTCCTTGAGCCGTTTTCCTGGCTACAACCGCGCCGACGTCCTCAGATTTGTGATTGATGACCACATCGGCTCCCAGGCTTTGGCAGATCGCCGCCCGTTCGTCCGATCCTGCGGTGGCTATCACTTTGGCTCCCATCGCTTTCCCTATTTGGATAACGGCTGATCCGACGCCGCCAGCCCCGCCATTGACGAGAAGGGTTTCCCCTCTCCTAAGTAAGGCTCTTTGGCATAAGCCAAGGTGAGCCGTGATACATACCAGAGCAAGCGCGGCAATATCCTCATCGCTACAGTTTTGGGGCGTTTGATAGCAAAAGGATTGATCGACGGTGATTCTTTCAGCGAAGGTTCCTTGCCTTCCGAGTAGGCCCTGATTGGAGCCCCACACTCGATCCCCGACTTTAAAACCTCTCACCTCTGAACCGAGGGATCGGATCGTTCCCGCAAAATCACATCCAACAACGAAGGGAAGGGGAAGCGGCATAGGGATCATCCCCCCTCTAATATAGGTATCGATCGGATTGACTGCTACGGCGCCAACTTCTATCAACAACTCCGTTGCTTTTGGCACTGCTTCAGGTAGCTCTCCGAAGGTGATCTTGGAAGGAGGGCCCGTTTCGGTGATGAAGGCAGCTTTCATTTGCAGAAGGGATGATTTTGGTTTCGGTTGTGACGAGTTGTGCGGGCCTTGCGAATGGATGCCGAGGTTGTGTGCTAGAGTGAGTCTACGAACTTCTGCATGGATTCTTCCTGTTCGACTATAGAACGGACCAATTTGAATTGGGTCCGAGCTCGATCGAGATTGTGCCCCTGCCGGTGAACTCGGAAGTAGTGATCGCCGGAGAGGTAGTCGGTGAGAAAGCGGAGGCCGATTGTAAAAGCGATTAATTTTCCGGAAAAAGATAGCAGGGATTTTTCCTTTGACGTTAAGAACGCACCCGCAGTGCTCAAGTATCCTTTGACGAGTTCCTGGAAAGTTGGCATCTGCATAACGACGCGATCGAGGTCTCGTTCATCTTCAAGCGTTGGGCTGGTTGTTGTGCGAACCATATCTCCAAAATCATAGAGGACTGTGCCGGGCATGACAGTATCGAGATCAACAACACACATCGATCTTCCGGACTTTTTGTCCATCATGACGTTGTTGAATTTTGTGTCGTTGTGAGTCACTCGCTCCGGAATTTCGCCGGAATCCAATCCTTTTAAAATGACGTCGACGAGGGCTTCATTTTCGAGGCAGAAATCGATCTCAGGTTTCGCGTTGGCTGCTCGATTAGCGTGATCTTGTTCAATTGCCTTGAGGAGTGCGTTGAACCGAACCCGTGAGTTGTGAAACTGCGGAATGGTTTCATGGAGTCGTTCGCCAGGGAGGTCCGAAAGATAGTTTTGAAAGGAACCGAATGCGTGGCCTGCTTCGAATGCCTGTTTTGGAGACTCGACAGATTCGAAGCTTTGGACGCCTTCAACAAAAACGAAGGTGCGCCAGAAATCCCCGTCAGGATTGACGAAAAATGACTCGCCGGTTCGAGTGGGGACGACAATGAGGACTCGTCGGGTGATATCCTTCGTTGATTCGTTTTCGAGGCGTGATCTGATGTGGCTTGTCACTCGCATCAGGTTACCCATGACTTCATCTGGCGCTTGGAATACGTGCCGATTTATTTTCTGGTGGATATATCGAACATTAACGCCGCCCTGTGCATATGTCGCTGTGTAAGTTTCATTGATATGCCCAATCTTGCAGGCTTCGGCATGAAGAATTTCGCCGTAGATTTGAAAACGTTTTGAAATGTCTTGCAGTTGATCTTCGCGATAGCTGGACATAGTTCTTTTTGTTGGCTCCTAAACCTCGTCAAGAGCAGAATTGCTGCCGATGAGGTTAACTGAGAATTGAAATCTAATCTAGCCAGAAACTCTCGGCTGTGTTCTGTTGGGTTTCGAGAGTATGAGTCTGGACCCTGAGTCATCAAACGAGCAAGGCGTCGCACCACTCGAGAAGCGTGCCCCTTTTTCTGGTGGGACGCTCTATTTGGTCGCGACTCCGATCGGCAATCTTGAAGATATCAGTTTTCGTGCTCTCAGGCTGTTGCGGGAAGCGGATCTTCTTTTCTGTGAGGACACTCGGCATACCGGGAGGCTTTTGAAGGCCTTCGATATTAGACGGTCCACCCTAAGCCTCCACAAATTTAACGAAAAAAGTCGAGAATCTCGTGTGCTTTCGGAGCTGGGAAATGGCGGAGTCGTTGGCTTGGTGAGCGATGCAGGGAGTCCGGGGATCAGCGATCCGGGATCTCGACTTGCCGCCGCGGTATGGGATGGAGGGTTCCGAGTGGAGGCGATCCCGGGGGCCTGCGCTATGGTAACGGCGCTGTCCGTGAGCGGTTTGAATTGTGATGAGTTCTTTTTTGCTGGATTTTTAGCCGTGAAAAGTGGGCGTCGGGCTCGGCAATTGGAACGTGCGAGTCTCCTAGATTCCGCGGTCGTTTTTTATGAATCGCCGCATCGCATCCCAAAGCTACTGGTTGAATTGGAACAATGGTTCCCAAATCGAAGAGTTGCCGTTTGCCGAGAGTTGACGAAAAAGTTTGAGGAAGTAACTCGGGGAGAGATGGCATTAGTGGTGGAAACACTAAAGGGACGAAAGGCTAGGGGAGAATTCGTTGTTGTCGTCGGGCCGGTCGAAAAGGTCAAGAAAGTTGGAAAATCCTCCTCTGATCTAACTTTCTAGCAAAGAATTTTCTCGACCTCGCCCCTGATTCGTTTTTCAACTTGTCTGAATGGTTTTATGAAGGGCGAAAACCTTCAGTCTTTTTATAATGAATAATACTGATCAAGCCGAACGTCGTTTCCAAGTTGATTCTCTTTCTGTGGGTGTATTTGCTGATCAGGATGCGATGGCAAATGCTGCTGCGGTAGAAGTGGGGCAGTACTTGGCTGATCGATTGGCAAAGAAAGAGATCGTTCGGGTCATCCTCGCAACGGGTAATTCCCAGATCCTCTTCCTCTCTAAACTCATCGAACGGGGAGGGCTCGATTGGGGCCGGATTGAGCTTTTTCATATGGATGAATACCTAGGGCTCTCCGCAGATCATTCGGCAAGCTTCAGACGGTACATGAGAGAGCGGGTTGAGTCTGTCGTGAATCCGAAAACCTTCCATTATCTCGAAGGCGATGCGCTTGAGCCGCTTGATGAGTGTGAGCGATATTCGGGGCTTTTGAGAGCGGGAGAGATTGATCTTTGTTGTTTAGGCGTTGGGGAAAATGGGCATATTGCCTTCAATGATCCTCCTGTTGCAGATTTTGAGGACCCTCATTGGGTTAAGATTGTAAAGTTGGACAACGCCTGCAAAGTGCAACAGGTCGGTGAAGGGCATTTTCCAAGTCTGGAATCTGTTCCGAGCTATGCTCTCACGCTAACAATCCCTGCTCTGTGCTCAGCGGGTAAGATGGTTTGTTTGTCTCCAGAAACGAGGAAGAGTCAGGCAATCAAGGATGCACTCCAGAATCCCGTTTCAACCAACTGTCCTGCTTCCTTCTTACGGACTCAGGCTCAAGCGGGGCTCTATCTGGATCGTGATTCGTCGTCGTTGCTTTAACCGGTCTGGGGGACGAATGTATCTCGATGCATCCTGAAGGTCTGAAGGAGCTGAAAGCCGAATAAAGCTTGAGCCAAGCGCAAGCATCACATAGAACGATGGGTGTGAGTTCCCCCACCGTGGTGGGATTGGGAAATCTGTCCTGTTCTTTGGAACGGGTGGCTAGAGAAGAATTTACCCTGCCGTGCTCGTGTATCGAAACGTAGTCCCTGGACCGTAAGCAATATAAATGGAGTGGTAGCCTTCGGTAGGGCGGCCGACAGGCCTTGACTGGAAGTCGAATGTCGCCAGGTGAGCTCCCCTTATTACTATCCTGTTCATAGGATCTGTTCCCCACGACACAGGCGGGGTTTTCTTTTTAGAAGCTCTCCTTCCGTGCCATGTCTCAGAAAGAGTTGTTTGCAAAAAGCACGGCGAAAGCCAATGTGCAGAATGCTGAAGAGCAGTCTTCAGACACGGCTGAGGCTCCCAATCCTCTGCGGGTGGCTCCCCTGGCAGCTCGTATGCGCCCGGTTTCCCTTGATGAGTATATCGGTCAAGGTCATATCATCGGCCCGGGGGCATTGCTAAGACGATCTATTGAGGCGGATCGGGTTCAGTCGCTGATCCTCTATGGTCCGCCTGGGACGGGTAAGACGACTTTAGCGCAAATCATCGCAAGAGAGTCGAAGTCGAAATTCGAACGTTTGAGCGGTGTGGAATCAAATGTTGGCGATATGAGAATTGTTCTCAAATCTGCAACCAACCGCCTCGCTAACACTGGAATCTCGACACTCCTTTTCGTCGATGAGATTCATCGTTTCAATAAATCGCAACAAGATATCTTGTTGCCCGATGTCGAGAGTGGAGCGGTCAAGCTCATTGGTGCTACAACCCATAATCCCTGCTTTTTTGTTAATGCGCCTCTCGTGTCGCGGTCACAAATCTTTGAACTCCGTCCGCTAGAGCCTAGTGATTTGATCGCGTTGATGAACCGTGCCATTCAGGATGTCGACCGCGGGCTCGGGGGGCGTCGAATCGAAATGAGCCCTGAAGCGTTGGAGCACATTGCTGTCACCTCGGATGGTGACGCGAGAAAGGCTCTCAGCTCTCTTGAGATCGCTTCCCTCACGACGCCGCTTAATAAGGCCGGGGTGATCAAGATCGATTTGAAAATTGCTGAAGAGTGCATTCAGAAAAAGGCCGTCAACTACGACCGGAACGGGGATGCTCACTTCGATACAATCTCAGCCTTTATCAAATCAATTCGTGGATCGGATCCTGATGCTGCGATCTATTGGTTGGCCAAAATGATTCATGCTGGAGAAGATCCGCGATTCATTACGCGGAGAATGCTCATTTCTGCTGCAGAGGATGTGGGCTTGGCTGACCCCATGGCCCTTGTTCTAGCGACAAGCGCCCATCAAGCGGCTGAATTTGTTGGCTGGCCGGAGGCAAGGATTCCGATCGCTGAAGCAACGATCTATTTGGCGACGGCCTATAAGAGCAATTCTGCGATGACGGCGATCGATGCGGCACTTGAAGACATTGAGAGGAATCCAACCTTACCGGTGCCGTCACATCTTCAAGATGGGCACTACAAGGGGGCTGCAGCGTTAGGAAAGGGTGTGGGCTATCAATATAGTCATGACTATCCGGGCAATGTCGTTGATCAGGACTATCTAGGCGCCGAAAGGAGCTACTACACACCTGGCGATCAAGGAGTTGAGAAGAAAATTCGGGAGCGAATTGAGTTTTGGCGTCAGCAGCTTGCCAAATCGGTCGAAGGGCCTTTGTAGGGGTGTTTCTCAAGTTAATTTATTTTCTATTGTCGTTCTGTAATGCCTCAACGCCGAGACGCAAAGCAAGTAATACGAGCAGAGGTTCGGCGACGGTTGGGGCGCCTTACTGCATCCGACAGAGCCGAGGCGACCGCAAAGGTACGATCACGCTTGGTTCAGGTGGATCAATTTCGTGAGGCTGAATCGGTAGGGCTTTATTCGGCGATCGACTGGGAGATCGACTTGGTTCCCTTGCTCGAAGCGGGGGGCGCCAGCGGGAAAAGCTATGCGCTGCCCAGGTGGTGTGCTGAGTCAGAACAGTATCAATTCGTTGTGGTTGAGAGCTCCTCTCAGCTAGAGCGGGGGCGATATGGAATTTTTGAACCCGACGAGAATTGCCTGCCGATAGACCAGGGGAGTCTGGATTTTGTCGTCATTCCAGGGTTGGCTTTCTCTCGAAATGGAGCGAGGCTGGGCCGTGGTCGTGGTTTCTACGATCGTTTACTTGAGAATTGTCAGGCGCATTTGTGCGGCGTTTGCTATGAATTTCAGGTTTTCGATGAACTTCCACAAGATCCGTGGGATAGGGCGATGAATCGTCTAGTGACTCCAAGACAGTGCGTTGAAACGTTCCTAGAATAGATATTGATGGTTTTCTTTGCTCAGACTTTTTGGGGGAATGTGCTCTTCGTGGTCGCTGGTGCAGTGGCAGCTCTGGTCCTGCTCAATCTGTGGGACCTGGTTGGAGTCCGCATCTGGCGCAAGCGACATGAGCGGGCGATCAAGGATGCAGAGAGTGAGATTGAAGGGTTAAGAACCCAGGGGCGTTTGGATGCAAAGCTGGAGGCGGAGGAGATTTGTCGTCGAGCAGAGAGTCGCCTGGAAGCGAGGGAGGAGAAATTAGCCGAACGGGAGAGCCAACTCCAAGGTCGAGAGGTATTCATGAACCAGCAGCTTGAGAATCTTTCGGTGCGGGAAGCGTCCGCTGACAAGCAACGAGAATCGTTGGATGACGATCGTAAGTCGCTTGAGTCGGAGGTTCGGGCAGTTGAGCTATCGCGGGCTGAATGGATCGAGAAGCTTAGCTCTGTGGCGCGTCTGACCGAGTCCGAGGCGCGCGATCAGCTGATGAGACTCGCTGAATCGGAAGGGAAACGGGAGGCTCAGGATCTTTCCCGTCGAATCATTGAGAGAGCGAAGCAGGAGAGTGAGGAGGAATCCAGACGAATTGTAAGTTTGGCGATTCAGCGCTACGCCGGTGATCACACCTCAGAGACGACGACAGCCGCTGTTGCGCTAAAAGGGGATGATATAAAAGGGAGAATTATTGGGAGGGATGGGAGAAACATTCGAGCCTTTGAGAATGCGACAGGAATGACCGTGCTCATTGATGATACGCCCAACGCTGTCGTCCTCTCAGGATTTGATCCGGTTCGGCGTGAGGTTGCCCGAGAAAGCATGGAGAGACTCATTGCTGATGGGCGTATCCACCCGGCACGAATCGAAGAGGTTGTTGAACGGGTGAGCTCTGAAATAGAGGGCCGGGTTGTTAAACTTGCCGAGGAGGCCGTGAGTAAACTTGGCTTAGCGCCGGTTCACGATGAGATTTCGAAACGTCTAGGTCGGCTCTATTTTCGGCTTAGCTACTCTCAGAATGTCTTGGACCATTCAGTAGAGGTTGCTCGATTGACCGCACTGATGGCCTCAGAACTTGGGGCCAATATCACCGATGCCACCAGGGCGGGATTGCTTCACGATATCGGAAAGGCTTTGGGCGATGAAATGAAGGGCTCCCATGCTGCGGTTGGTGCGGAGTTTATTCGGCGCTATGGGGAGAATGGTGCGGTTGTGAATGCCGTTGCGTCTCATCATGATGAAGTCGAACACGAGACGGTTCTTGGAATTCTTGTTAGTGCTGCCGATGCGATAAGCGCCGCAAGGCCGGGCGCTCGGTCTGAACCCATCACATCGTACATCAATCGCCTTAAGAGCCTAGAGCAAGTGGGGACGTCCTTTGCTGGAGTTGAACGTTGTTTTGCCGTTCAAGCGGGGAGGGAAGTAAGGGTCTTCGTGAGGCCCGATGCCGTCAGCGATGAATCATCCTTCGCTTTAGCAAAGGATATTTGTCGTAAAATCGAAGATGAGCTTCATTACCCTGGGCAAATTCGGGTAACCGTGATTCGAGAGATCCGTTGTGTCGAATACGCCAAGTGATCCGGGCTAACAGTTGCCCGAGGAAGTTGAGATAATGGCCTAGCGACCTTCTGTGACACCTCCCGGGAGACCGTTCTCCCAGGTGCGAGGTGAGCCCCACGGGCGGGCTGAAGCATTCTTGGTATCTGGTGCAGAGCAGGCAGAGACTAAAAGGCTAATGGCAGCAAGAAGGAGTAGAGTCTTGAGGGAGAATCTCATCTTGGATCCAAAGAATCTTCGGAGTGGCCCAGGGATTGAAGAATCCTAGTAGAGGACTGTATCGCCAACTTGAATATCAGCCTGCTTCCAGCCTGGGAGGACGTTGGCAACGCTTTGGTTGGGCTCGAGCGACGTGATTTGAATCTTACCCACGAGCTTGCCTTCGCGGCTAACCATCAGTTTTCCTGATTGACGTGCCCCGTCTGACTCTCCGACGCTGACAACCACGAAATCCCAATTGTCATCAACGGCAACTACAGTGCCTTTGAGTCCGTCTCGCATGGCAATCTCTGAGTTGGGACCTTCATATTTGCTGAGATCGTATTTGATTTGGCCGATTTCTCGAAGAAGGATCTCTCTTTCGGCGTTTCCTGCACTGATGGCTTCACGGGCGGCAATCAGGTCATTCTTCATCGATTGAATGACTTGGATTTCAACACCGAGAGCGCGCCATTGCGCAAGCTCTCGTTGAGCTTCATTTCGCTGGCTTGTGGCCGAAAGTAATTCAGATTCGAGATCGTCCGCTCGGACGCGTTGTTGTTGGGCAATTCGGGTGGTCTCTTCGAGACGAGATTGCGTTTCGGCAAATTGTCCGTTGAGAGTTTCAAGATCTGCCTTCGCTTGTCGTTCCGCGTTCTCGGCTTTGCGCTGAGCCGCCCGAGCGTTCTGGGCGTCCTGCGTTTGCTGAGCCAAATCACCAGTGAGCTGGTTGATTTTCGCTTTCACTTGGAACTGACTAACACCGATGGCGGCTAGGCCCAAGGCGATCACAAGAATGAGGCAAGCTTTTAGCATTTTTTGGTCAAATCGTTTGAGCGGTTTAAACTAGAAAGATCAGATCGATGTGTCAACACGGCTTTTATCCCGATTCTCTCCGCCAGACCCTGGCGTTGTCTGGCGGAGAATATTGCAAAATCGTTACTGCTGTAATATCGAGTCACCAGGAGCATGACGATTTAATCGCTGGATCATTAGTTTTTTTTCAGTTTTTACTAGTTTTGGGGGCGATTCGGTGGGTTTTTCCTATTTTGGGGACGTTGCAGAGGTTTTTCCACGAGAGCGTGACTCCTCCCATCGGACCAGTTTTGCCAAGTACTGCCTTTCTCCAGTTTTTGTACAGGATCCTCGGACCGCCATATTGGGGTGAAGATCTTTTAGCTGGGCGGGAATTTTTCCTGCTTCAAACCGGGTTTCGGAGTTGGTTTTGAAGAGTCTCACCTCCGAATTGGATTTGTTCTTGAGTGTGAAGGTTTTTTTCTCTGTATCAATTTTTCCAACAATTCCTCGGAATGGAAGGGTGCGGGCCTTGCTTTGGGAGTCCTCAAGGCCGCTTGGTTTACCATTCCTCTGTGGTTCAGCTGTGAGTTTAGCCGCGATGATGCTGATGACCATCATAATAAATGCGGTATATCGGTAGAGGTTGCTTCTAGTTTTCATTATAGGAGTTATAATACTGTTAAGTGTGAGTTTGGAAAACTATTGCGGAGTTTTGCGGTGTTCAAGTAAAAGTTGGAATACTTCGGTAATGAGGTAGGTTTGTCGTTTTTTCAATTTTGGAGAGTCCCTTTGGGGCCGGCTATGGCTCCGATGCTGTGTGTCGCGAGCCTAGTGGTGCGAAGGCGGATTCTGAATGGTGCGCAGAAAGGCCCGCCGTCCCAGCGAGTGGGGCGCGGCGGGCCTTTAGAATATCGACTGTCGGAAAGCTTAACTCAGAATACGCTTGCCTTCGTCGAGGAAGATACCTTGGAAATTCATTTCTAAGGCCTTGGCGTTGGTCGCCTTCGCTAGGGCTTCCTTTTCCGAGACGGCACGGTCTTTTACAAGCTGGAATAGTGCTTGATTGAAGTTCTGCATGCCGTCTTCCACTCCGGTTTCAATTGCGGCCGCTAGTTTGTCCAATCGGTTTTCTTCGATGAGTTTCCGAACGGTTGGGGTATTGATCAAAATCTCGATTGCAGGAACAACTCCGCCTTCGGAACGACCTACCATCCGCTGGCAAATTACTGCCTTGAGAGTGCCTGCGAGTTGCCGTCGCACCTGATCCCGTTCGTCAGGTTGAAAAAAGTCCAGGATTCTTGTGACTGATTGGGAAGCATTTGTCGTGTGCAAGGTCGAAAGCACGAGATGACCCGTGTCTGCCGCGCTCATGGCGGCAGAAAAACTGATGGAATCTCGCATCTCTCCGATCATAATAACGTCTGGATCCTGTCGGAGAATGTGTTTGAGGCCTGCTGCGAAGGAGAGAGAATCAAGTCCGATCTCGCGCTGCTCAATGATTGATTTTTCATCCTTAAACACGTACTCGATCGGGTCTTCGAGTGTGATAATATGGCGTGCGGTCTCCGTGTTGATGTGCTGAAGCATAGCTGCCAGCGTCGTTGATTTGCCTGATCCGGTCGTTCCAGCGACGAGCACGATGCCACGTGGGGAGACTGCGATGTCCTTGAGTTGTGGTAAGAGTCCTAGGTCTTCGAAACTAGGAATATTCGTTTGGACATAGCGCATTGCGAGACACAGTGTTCCCTTTTGCTGGAACAGATTCGTTCGAAAACGACCCAGTCCTTCTGCGTAGTAAGAGAAATCGATCTCTCGGTCCGTCTCAAATTTCACCAATAGGTGGGGAGGGACGATCTCTTTGACGACCTTATCCATCCATTCGGTGGTTGGATGAGGGGCTTCAATTGGTATCAGCTGGCCATCAATTCTGACGATGATGGGCGCATTGATCTTGATGTGTACGTCTGAGGCTCCGCCATCGATGGCGGCCTTTAGCACCCGCTTAAATATCTCCATTTAGTTTGTAGTCGGCAGCAATTAGAGGCTCGGTTGAATCTGGACGAGGCTCGTCAAACGCTCCTGTGCTTCAGGTGTGATTCCCATGAAGATGATCGAAACGACGAATCCGTTGTGCTTATTCCCGGTGCTACCTACGACAATCCCTGTGCAATTGATCCTGCCATCTTGATTTGGCGACTGAAGTTCGATCGTCAGCTCAGTCCACATTGGAACTTCTTTGGTGGAGAGGAATTCAATTCCATTGTTCCGCAAGTGAACCGAATGAGCTGGAAGCGAAAGTTCCAATTCATTGGCCGTCACCTTTACCGGTTCAAAGACCCCAGAAGTGTCGAGCTTGGTCGTTTTCATATCAATTGCGTCTATCAATGTAACACCGAAAGCCATTTCGTCAATGGCTGCAGAGATTACCACTCGATGACGGCCGCGCCCCATGTGAGGCCCGCGCCGAATACGACAATCAAAATGATATCTCCACGCTTAAGGCGACCGCTGGTGGCTGCCTCGTCTAGAGCGATAGCTACTGAGGCAGCAGATGTGTTGCCATATTTGTCGAGATTGATAAAAAGTTGTTCTTCTTTGGCCTTGAGCCTGTCCCCGACTGCGCTGATGATTCTCTGATTGGCCTGGTGGGGGATGATATGGTCTACTTGGGAGATGTCGATTTGGCATCGTTGCAGTACCTCGCGGGCGGCTGAGCACATGGCGTTGACCGCGTTCTTGAATGTCTCTTTCCCATCCATTCGGAGGTAGTGCAGCCGGTTTTTTAGTGAGTCACCGCTTGCTGGGATTTTTGACCCTCCGGCGGGCATGCAGAGCAATTCCCCCTTGCTTCCGTCCGCTCCCATGGTGGCGGTCAAGAGCCCGTGAGAGTTTGGGATGTTCTGGAGGATTGCTGCGCCAGCTCCATCGCCGAAGAGGACGCAGGTGTTTCTGTCCTCCCAATCGATGATCGTTGATAGCTTTTCGGCTCCAATCACGAGGACCGTATTGTAGGTCTGTGACATGATGAATTGCTGGCCGATCTCGAGGGCATAAACGAATCCAGAGCAGGCCGCCTCGAGGTCAAATGCGGCTGCATTTTTAGCTCCAATGATTTGCTGGACGAGGCAGGCGGTAGACGGGAAAAGCATGTCAGGGGTGATCGTGGCAACGATGATGAGGTCGATCTCTTCAGCCGTGATGCCTCCCTTTTTCATAGCATCTCTGGCCGCATTGGCTGCTAAATCAGAGGTGAACTCGTCTTCAGCTGCAATTCTTCGTTCCTTGATTCCAGTGCGTGAGGTGATCCATTCGTCGCTGGTATCAACGAGTTTGGTGATCGCTTCGTTTGTGAGGACTTTCTCTGGAAGATAGGAACCAACGGATCGGATGGAGCAGGTTCGAGCCTTAAATTCGTTTGCAGCTCTTGGGTTTACGAATTCAACCGGGCGGGTAGGCAAGGTCATAGTCTAGTTCTGGCTACTGCGAGTTATTGGTCGGCAGTTGATCGTTGATGAGAGCCACTTCGTCGACGATCCGTTGATTGATTTTGTGAGCGAACGTTTCGGTCGTCATGCGGATCGCGTTGCGAATTGAGTGTGCTTGGGCCGATCCGTGAGCGATGACGACGTCGCCATTCAGTCCCAGGAGTGGGGCCCCGCCGTAGGCGTCAGGGTCCATTCGGTTCTTGATTTTGCGAAGGCCCCCTTTAGCCAGCATCGCCGCAAATATTCGGATTGGATTTGCTGTGAGTTCCTCCTTTAGCCAGCCGAATAGGCCTTTTGCGAGGCTTTCGCAGGTCTTTAGGACGATATTTCCAACGAATCCATCGCATATGACGACGTCGACGCGATCATTGAATAAATCGTGCCCCTCGACGTTTCCGATGAAATTGAGCTTGAGCTTGCGGCACAGTTTCAATGCCTCGAGAGTTAGCTCGTTCCCCTTCGAATCTTCCGTGCCGACACTGAGGATGCCAACTCGGGGTTTCTCGTGACCGAGAATTTCCTCGGCGAAGATGCTGCCCATGATCGCATAGTGGGCAAGGTGGATTGGTTTGCAATCGATGTTGGCTCCGGAGTCCAGGAGTACGAACTCGCGGTGGGGCGTTGGGATCACCGTGGCGATCCCTGGGCGATCAATCCCTGATAGTCGGCCAAGGCGTATGGTTGCCACGGTCACGACGCCGCCAGTGTTTCCGGGGGAGACGAAGATCTCTGCCTCTTTTTCGCGGAGAAGTTCAATCCCTTTGGCGATGGAGCAATTCTTCTTCCTGCGGACGCCGTCGATCGGCTTGTCCGCCATCGTTAAGACTTCATCCGTGTGAAGAACACTAATCCGGTCCTCAGCAGGCGAGCCGAGATGGCTTAGAATTTCAGCTTCGTTCCCGACAATCGTGGCTGCAGTTATCTGGGGCTGTTCGGCGAGGGCTCGATGAACGCCGTCGACGATTACACCGCACCCGTGATCGCCTCCCATGGCGTCGACGACGATCCGCATAGAGATTGGGGGAGCTTAAATTGTTGGAGGACGGAGTGCCTTCTGACGATCAACCGAAGGACTCGATATTGATAACTTGTCGGTCTTTGTAGAAACCGCAGGCCGGACAAACTCTATGGGTAATGTAGGGAGAAGCGCACTGTGGGCACGTGCTGAGCTGTGGGAGCTTGAGAACGCTGTTAGAAGCTCGGCGTCCACGCGTTTTGCCGCGCGAAGGTTTTCTTTTTGGTTGTGCCATACTGTGTCTAAGTCTTTCCGATTATTACTCCAAATGCAACTCGTCCAAAGCACTCCACGCTGAAGGTTTTTTTTCAACCTCAGTTTGGGAACTCTGGGGATCCGGTGATTTCTCCGGTGTTCCGTCGATTCCTCGACAGTCTTTCGCACACAACGGATGTTGCGGTAAAGATAAAAGCATATCTTCACGTAAAACCGGAGTCAAGTCTATGCAGTCATTATCTAAGGGGGGGGCCTCGTCCCCGGTAAATGGGATGAGCTGGCTCCAGTGCGTGATTTCGGTGGCTTTCTCAAAAGGGGTCAAGCAACGAGCGCACTCAAATTGAAATCCGAGTTTGATCCTTCCGCGGAGGAGAATGTTTTTGTCGAGGATTTCGGCGGTGAAATCATAGTCAAGTCCTGTGCATGGACGGATGAGTTCATCCTGGGTGTCGAGGTTGAGGTCCTCGAGCTCAATCTCTCCCTGGTAGGTCTTCGGCCCATTCTCCAGGTGTTTAATGTTTATTTCCAAAGGCATTGAATCGTTTTTGATCAGCGTTAAGCCTGGGGTGAGTTCGTTTTGCGGTATTTTTCGATGAGTGACTTGTGAACCGAATCCGGTACGAGTCCGTCAATGGAGCCGCCGAGGCTTGCGATTTCCTTGACGATACTGGAACTGAGAAAGGTGAATCGATCTTTCGGCATCATGAAAATGGTCTCGATAGACTCATTGAGGCGTCGATTCATCAAGGCGAGCTGAAACTCGAATTCGAAATCGGAAACAGCCCGGAGCCCGCGAACGATCGCCTGCCCTTTTTCCCGGGCAACGTAGTCCACTAGTAGGCCATCAAAGGTATCGATTTGGACATTGGTGACGTGCGCCGTAGCCTGTTCGGCTAGTTTCGTTCGCTCAGCGACTTCGAAAAGCGCTTTCTTGTTGCGATTATGGGCTATAGCCACGATGACAACATCAAAGAGCTTTGCCGCCCGCTCGATAACATCGAGATGACCGTTGGTTATCGGGTCAAAGCTCCCAGGGTAAATGGCTTTTCGTTTCATCAGAGGCGTTGCTCTCGCTCCTGTCTCGCGCGTCGTTTATGGGTGCTCGTCGACTATGATTTCAACAACAATCCTAACGTAAACCCCAAGTGTCTGCTTTGCAATGGCAGGTTGGGGCGATTCCTTGAGAGTGCGATCCTCCGGAGAGGAGGTTTCGGGGTTCGTCTAGTCGAGATTCTTATTCTTCTCTCGTGATTCCGCGGCCATGGTCCGTTTGAATTGCACGAGCCGTTCTTGGAGATCGCCATCGGCAGTCGCTAGAATGGACGCTGCAAGGATTCCGGCGTTTCGCGCGTTGCCGATGGCTACTGTTGCCACGGGGACTCCCGCGGGCATTTGTACGATTGAGAGAAGGGAGTCCATCCCTTTCAGGGCTCGGCTCTCAACCGGGACTCCAATAACGGGAAGGGGTGTGTGGCTGGCGACCATGCCTGGAAGATGGGCGGCTCCACCGGCACCAGCGATGATAATCTTGAGACCTCGTTCGTGAGCGGTGGCGGCATATTCAGCCATGTCGACTGGGGTTCGATGGGCTGAAATCACTTTGGCTTCGTGCGGAATATCGAAATCCTCGCAAACGGAGGCAGCAGCTTTCATGGTGGGCCAATCTGAGTCACTGCCCATAATGATGCCAACGAGAGGCGTGGAGGGAGAGGATGTCATGCTATCTTCTGTTAAAGGTGATCAGTTTTGCTGCTTTTTGAGCGTTCTCGAGAGCCTCATCTATTGAATCACTAATCGTCGTGATATGCCCCATCTTTCTTCCAGATTGACTCTTGTCCTTTCCGTAGAGATGGAGGTGGATGCCCTCGATTGCCAACGCTTCTGGAATACCTGCGGGATAAGATGGGCCTTCGGAATCGCCAAGAATATTTATCATGACGGCGGACTGTTTAACCAAGGAGGTTGCTCCCAGGGGTAGCCCGAGGATCGCTCTTAGATGATTCTCGAATTGTGAGGTATGGCAGCCTTCAATAGTATAGTGCCCAGAGTTATGAACTCTCGGTGCGAGTTCATTGACAACGATCGAATCGTCTTTGGTCAAGAATAGTTCGACGCCCAGCGACCCGGTGCCTTTGACCGCTGAGACAGCTGCTTCAGCAATTTCAATGGCGGACTCAGCGATCGCTGCCGAGATGCGAGCGGGCGCCTTTACGATATGGCAAATGTGGTCCCGTTGGATTGTCTCAACGACTGGATAGACGACCGTTTCGCCGGTGATTGAGCGGCATACCATGATGGCGATTTCAGCCTGAAAATCACAGAATTTCTCTGCAAACAAGGGATTGTTGTCCCCATCGAGATGATTCCAGCCAACTTCTATTTCAGCGGGAGAATTGACGGTAAAGTTTCCTTTGCCATCGTAGCCGTTTCTCCGACGTTTTAGCAGAAACGGATATCCGTATTCCTTGGCCGCTGCCTCCAGCTCTTGCTGAGAGCTGGCGTCTCGGAATTGAGGTGTTGGAAGGCCTGCTGTCTTGAGTGAACGCTTTTGAACCAGTTTGTCTTGAATGGTTCGAAGGCACTCTGAGGATGGATAGACAGGAACGCCTTCTGACTCGAGAGTCGCCAGCGCATCAGCGTGGACAAACTCGTTCTCCAGAGTGACGACATCCGACTCGGCGGCGAGGCGACGAAGTACGGCTGGATCGTTCCAATCTCCCTCCTGATGGGTGTGGCTGACAGTTGCTGCGGGGCACTCGCTGCTTCGTTCTACAGTCGTCGTTCTGATTCCGAGCTGGGCTGCAGATTGGCAAAGCACTGTCTCTTATACACATCTGACGCTGCCGACGAGCGATCTAGTGTAGATCT
>CAJXVR010000016.1 GCA_913061285.1 uncultured Verrucomicrobiota bacterium
TAGATCGCTCGTCGGCAGCGTCAGATGTGTATAAGAGACAGGACTTGAAACACTCTTTCGCTTACGAAACTGACGGTGCGGTCATCAAACTCAACCCGGTAAAACTACGAGAGCGGATTGGATCGACCGCCAAAGCCCCCCGCTGGGCGATGGCTTTCAAATACGCCGCTGAGCAAGCCGAAACCAAACTCAAAAACATCACCATTCAAGTGGGACGAACGGGAGCACTGACCCCAGTCGCCGAATTAGAACCGGTCTTTGTCAGTGGGAGCACTGTCAGTCGCGCGACGCTCCACAACGAAGAAGAACTCCAGAGGAAAGACATCCGTATTGGTGATACGGTTGTCATTGAGAAAGCGGGCGAGATTATCCCTGCCGTCGTCCGGGTGGTTGTCGGCAAACGAACGGGAGACGAAACGCCTTACGAATTCCCAAAAGAATGTCCCGAGTGCCAAACACCGGTCACGCGAGACAATGAAGAAAAAGCTGTGGGCGTTGTCATCCGCTGCAGTAATCCAAACTGTCCAGCCCAAGTCCGAGAACGACTCGAGCACTGGTGTTCTCGGGGGGCCATGGATATCGAAGGCGGCGGCCAAGTTCTAGTCCAGAAACTCGTCGAAAAGGGACTCGCAATCAATGTCGCTGAACTCTACAAACTCACGCTCGAAGAAGTGTCAGCCCTCGAGCGGATGGCTGATAAGTCCGCTCAAAACTTCTTGGACGGACTCGAAGCGAGCAAGACCCGTGACCTCTGGCGCTTGATCTTCGGCTTAGGCATTCTTCATGTCGGTGCCGGGGTCGCAAAAACCTTGGGACGTCATTTTTCGGACCTCACCCACGTAATGGAAGCCAATGAAGAACAGCTCGTTGCTATCGACGAAATCGGTTCGGTCATTGCCCATAGCATTGCCACCTGGTTCGATGATCCAAGCAACCAAGCGCTTGTCGAGGCCCTAGAAAAAGCCGGGCTCAACTTCAACTCGGCCCTCCATGTTCCCGAGACCGAAGACCGCCCTTTCAAAGGCAAGACCTTCGTTCTTACCGGTTCCCTACCGAACCTGACTCGATCTGCGGCTAGCACAAAGATTGAGGAGGCCGGAGGTAAAGTAGTGAGCAGCGTCAGTAAAAAAACAAACTACGTCGTCGCCGGAGACGAAGCGGGATCAAAGCTCGAGAAGGCCCAACGTCTGGGACTAGAAATCCTGACCGAAGACGCTTTCCTATCACTACTAGCAAGGCCCCAGGAAGGGGCAGACACGTCCGCGTAGCAAGGATTTATTCCTCCCTAATCAGAACCTCAAGGAGTTCACTCCAAATCACTGAATCGACCGGCGCAATAGGTTATGGGTCATTTGCTGGACTCGTTCATCAGGTCCGTGGGGCCGTGACCAATGCGACCAAGGCAACATGTGGCCTGGCGGATGCGAAAGGCCCTGACACCAGAAAATAGTCGATGCATTAAAGACAAAATTACCCTGAGGCCCTGGATAGATTGTAGCCGCCCACTGCTGCGGATTATCTCCTCCCTGAAGCGCTGTGCCCTTAGCGACAATTTCCAGCCCAGTCATATCGCTCGGCGGATCCCCATGGTATTCCCAACCGATAAGTCCAGGGATTCGGTCTCCCTTTTTGAGATCAGTATCCTGAAACATCCAGTGATCGGGCTGATCAACAATCCAATCACCACCACCATTGACGGGCTCAACATTGCGTGCCCCAATTAAATAGCCTTCATCAGGGCCGCGATGGGGAAACGGGCCGTTCAGACGTTCACGCAATTCTGCCCATTGATACTCACCTCCGTAGGGACCGCCCCGAAAGAGAATCCGCTTCTCAACCCCACTCGAGCTCTTCCTGAAAGGACTGACCCAACAAACCGAATTACCCGAGAAAAACATCAGATTCACGCCGGACTCCCGCAGTTTCAACGCAGTCTCATACTGACGGATATCCCAATATTCATCGTGCCCTACACTCAAGAAGGTCTTACAGCGTAGGGCTCGCTCTGGAGTGATCATATCACTATTGGAACAATAGCTCACATCGTATCCATGCTTCTCAAGCCAGTAGGCAAAGGGAAACTCAAAACAGAGCCACTCGCCCGATCCGACCGACTGCGGATTTTCATAGATCTGGGCATATTTGCCATAGGGCCGATCAAAACTCACGTCCGCCCACGGACCCTGGTTGCCTTTGGGATGCGTGTAGACCGAGTAGTTGTCTGGCCAACGATTGTACGCTTGCCAGGTATTGTCACTACACTGAAAAAGAATATCCGCCGGACGTTCGTCTCGCACAATAAAGATGACATAACTTTGCCAGGCCCCCTTCGAAACAGAATCTGGCACCAAGGATAGCCGTCCAAGATATACCCCACTCGGCCAATCCTCTGGGATTCGAATCGTTGTCGTCGGCTCCCATCGACACTCTCGAAGATTCTTGGCACCGATCGGGGGCATCGCTTGCTTGCGCCCCTTAAACGGCCCCAGCGTCTTCATCAATCGCGCCCCTCTACCGCCATAGTAGCCGGTCCGAAAGATCTCGATAACAAACGGTTCCTCGGGATCTGTCGATACCATCAAATCCAATGAATCGCCCGCCTCCACACTCTGCCGAGAACAAAAGCCCTCGATCCTTGGAGAACGAAATCCGTTCCGATGATCCAGTCGCACTCGAGTCAACTGCCAATCACGGGCCCCTGCCAGTCGGTTCTCACGATCAATCAGTTTGGGGTCAGCTAAGGCCCTTTGCTCTTGGCCAACCACAGGAATCGCACTAGCCAAAGCACTCCCCGCGACAAGGCTCGATTCCTTCAAGAAATTTCGTCTTGAGACTATCCGGTGGGATGGGTCAGATCGCTCTCTACTCTCGTTCATAACGGACACATTCTTTCTAACGGATAGTGAAAACAGCGGCTTCTAACGCAAGGAAACAATTCGAGAGCTGGCATGGACATGCGACATGGGAGGTGCCGGACACAAAAACATCCACAATTTCTGTCTTGAGTGTTTTGCCAAGACAAGAAAATAGGCACTCATCAGGGCGGCGATCATAATGCTAATGAACAGTTCAACGAGATGAGGCGACGAAGCCACCTGGCGACCCATTCCAAACACCCCGGCCATCAACATAGCCATTCCAATCCATAGATACAGAACGAACGCAACAACCGTCACGATAAGAATCCACCCCAACGCACTGGTTAGAGTAGCGCTCCGAGCCCCACGCCAAAGAGCATACCAAAAGGCTCCATAGAACCAACAATATCCGGCGACGCCATCGATACAGAGCTCGATCAATTTCAATCCAAAAACCTTCGAGACCTGAGACCAATTCCACTGAGACGACAATTGCTTTGTTAGCCCGGACAAGAGAGGCGCGGTTGAATCACTATTGATAGCTAAAGCAGCCTCTCCAACAAAAGCCACTAGTTTGAGAACAAACACCAGCATGACCGCATAGAAAGCAAAACGGCGGGAATATTGACCCAATTCATGGAGAACGTCCCTCAGACGAATCGGTGTTGTCAGAAGCAGCTCCAGGCAAGCTCGTCCCTCGTTGCCAACGAAAATCCGACTCCCTTCCCAAATAGCAAGACCGAACAAAAGCCAGGTACAAATGGCTTCAACACCGATCCGAAGAGGCGCCAAAGCAGCGGCAACAACACCTAAGAAAAGCACCAGAATCGCAAATCGTTTTCCGTATCTCAAAGAACTCCGTCGATTGAGCAACGATTCCAACGGATGCTTTTCTCCCACTTGCCGCACCATTGGTGGTAACAACCAGCGATGTTTGCCATCCGTAGCGTTCCTCGCAGACTCAGCCGCAGCGCCCCCCTCGATCTGCCATCGCTTTTCAAGCACAACGCCCGAGAGCAATCCCAACACGAAAACGACACTCCACAAGACAAGCAGTGAAATCCAGAATGTTGAGGAATCAAACTGAAACAAGCCATCGAACGAACCCGAGAACAGACTCCAAGGAGAAGGAAAGAAACTTCCCATCGCTTTCGAGGCGATCACCGAGGCAAGATTCCATATCAAAACCACTGCCAAGGAAGTCACAAGCGACCGACCGGCAAAACGAGACTGAGCCGAAACGAACCCCCCAATGGCAAGCGCGACTCCCAAGCTTGAGACTAGGGCCACACATATTCTCAGATACTCATCAAAGGTCACACCTCCAAGCAGTATTAGCATACCTAACACCGGAAGCGCCGCGACAAGATTGAAGGACGAACTGATCATTCCAGAGGACAACTTCCCCATCACTACTTGTCGCCCCCTCATCCGAGTCAAGAACAGGAGACCGATGGTCCCCTCCCTTTTTTCACTACTGAGACAATCGGACGAGTTTCGAAGTCCTTCTACCAAGCAATACATCCACAAGAAATAGGCACACAATTGAAAAACCGGGGTTCCAACCCGCACCGTCCCGGAACCGAACAACATCGGCAGTCCCTGGAAGACCGCAACAATCAGGATCGAGACAACTGCAGTTAATGGCCGCACCATATAGGTTGATCGACGACGAGAACGAACGAGAAACTCTCGATGCAGAATCGGCGGAATAATTTCCATGCTCTCTCAAGCCTGACGCTCCCCCAAATCAAAGTCGAGCCGATTCCCCAGGATCACGATTCCAGAATGGCTGTTTTTTCGTAATTTGACTTCATCAATAGACCGTCTACTTTAAGTGGCTAGACAAGAACTATGGAATACTTCATTCGAGGAGATAATCACTCGCCTGTAACAGGCCCTTATACCGTAGCCCAACTGAGGACAAAATTAATCGAAGGCCACATCACATCTCAATTTCTTGCCTCGAGCGACCTGGGAGAATCCACCGACCAACTAACCAAAGGACGTCTCTGTGACTGGTTTTCCGTTCGACAGATTCCCGGACTCCCTTTTCAACCAATCACCCATAAGGATGCATCCAAACCAAGCGCCCCTGCCGCCCGGAGAAGAATCGGTGAAGTAGTCTCGATTCTCGCCAGCGCAAGTGTCGGCACACTGATCGAGTCACCGGTACTTAGAACACTCTTTTGGGCACTCATTCTTCTCGGCCTCCTTGATACGCTTGGAGTCTTTCATCCCATCAAGAGCCTCGCAAAGCGCTCCAAGCGGCCTGTCCTCCAACAATCCTCCAGGAAGTGAACATCCTAAATTCGCAATGAAATACGACTACATTGGTGTCGAGCTACTCAAGATCGCGGCCTTCCTCTATGTCGCTCGCTTCATCGCCGCTGCAATCTACATGGGTCCCGGCACCAAATCGTGGAGCGAAGCGTTGTTTTCAAACGCCTACCGCTACATCGGGAACGAGCTGACCGTCACCGCAAGCATAACCGGCCTCGTCGGCCTGATCAGCCTGATCGTTGCGGCCTCTAAAAACAGCAAAGCCTAGACAGAATCGTTGGCACGTACGCTTCCAGCACACCGAGCATTCCCTTTCAATCGCTTCGGAAATAACCTCGCCGGATCGATGTCACGATCATTTCCAGTATCTAGAATGGCTCCCATCTCGCGCAGCCCACACGAAAAAACCTCCTAAAAACGGCCACTCCCAACTCCGCTAACTACGGGTGCCAAAAATAGCAAATGTGCGTCGCTTTTTTGTTTAGTGGACGGATATTCCCCGCTAACCTTCGAGGCAGCTTTCTACGGGGAGCTGCATCCGGCTCACCGCATATTTCTGATCTACTAAAGCCTATGAGAAACCAACGTCCACAGCGTCAGCTCAATCCCAAGGGCCGTATCACGGTCCTGGCCTTGTTTCTTTCTGTTCTCCTCGGGACCTTTGCTTCCATCGAGAAAGTCGCAGCTCAAACAATCATCGACACTGCGCTCGAGACCCCCAATCTTGACTGGCAGAGCAATGGATTGTGGACATTACAGACCGACGTGGCGGCGGACAACGAAGACGCCCTGGCCAGCGGCCCGCTCGCCGACGAAGAGGCTGCCATTCTCGCCCTCACCCTTGAAGGCCCCTTGACGGGAAGCTTCTGGTGGAAGGTCTCGAGTGAAGCAGACTTCGATTACCTCTATTTTGCCATTGATGGGGAAATCATTGGCGAGATCTCCGGCGACGTCGATTGGGAACAAGCATCATTCGAACTCAGTGAGGGCGAACATGAACTTCAGTGGATTTACGAAAAAGATGAGGGGGGCGCAGACGGCGCGGATCGAGGCTGGCTTGATCGTTTAGAACTAAGTTTGCCTAATGTGCCTCTTAAGATCACCCAACAACCCAGCGATCAAACGGTCGTCGTAGGACAGAGTGTATCGTTTACCGTCGTGGTCGAAGGCTCAGGAAACATTGCCTACCAATGGTACTTCGGCGATGAACCGATTCCCGGAGCTGATACCCCCAGCATCGCGATCGAGACCGTGAGCGCAGACGATGCGGGCGACTATTCCGTCTACATCGAAAACGAGACTGAGGAGGCTGAAAGCACCGTGGCTCGATTGACCGTTACGGATGCCACTTCCCCGACGACTCCATCCAATCCTGGGAATGGCAACACCAACAACGGCACTACCTGGACGATTCTCATCTACGGACATGGAGATCACAATCTTTCTACTAGCTTGGTAAGGGACATGTTAGAAATGGAGCAGTCCGGCAGCGCGGATGGCTTCAACATCGTCCTTCAAGCCGATTTCAACGCATCCGATAAAGACTTTGCCAGCTTCGCGATCGATTCAGGTATTCCCCGTGAACTCCACACCGGAATCACGCGTTATCTCGTCGGCAGTGATACCGATAGCGACCCAAACACATTCAACACGCAACCGATTGGTAGGCTTCCTGAGTCCATGAACATGGATCTCTCCAGCACACTCAAAGACTTCCTCACTTGGGGAATTCAGACTTATCCAGCAGATCGCTATGGCATCGTGTTTTGGAACCACGGCGGCCAATGGGAAGGCTTTGGTGGTGATACCCAAGACGGCGTCACCCATACCGACGGCCTGTCAACGGCAGTGATCCGCAAGGCGGTCAAGGAAACGATGGCTGAGCGATCCGTTTCCAAATTTGAATTCGTCGCTTTCGATACCTGTCTCATGGGTGGCGCAGAAGTGCTCATTGATTTCGTGGACATCTGTGATCTCTTCATTGCCAACGCCGAACTCGACTACGGTGATGGACTCGAGTACGGCGGCGAACTCAATATTCTGAAAAACAATCCTGGAATTGATATCTTCGAATTCGGACGGCAGGAAGTGCCTGTTTGGGACGCCCATCACCAAACCCAAGTAGACAACGCTCTCAAGGTCCACGCTACCTTCGATCTCCGAAAATTCTCCGCGTTCTCACAGAGCCTCAATGCCTTTGCCAAAGAACTCAAAGGACTCTTGGAACAGAACAACCTCGTCATTCCAACACTTCAGCGCCAAACCGTTCACTATAACATTGCAAAGGTCAGTGAAATTAGTAAGCCGACCGACTATATCGACCTAGGTGAGTTCGCAGATAAGATCGCAAGCCACGGTTCGTCAAGTGCCCGCCTCAAATCGACGGCACAAGCCGTCAGCCAAAGCATCGACAATATGATTCTAGGTCTGACGGCAGGCACCAAACGTCAAGGGAAAGTTCATGGGCTTTCCATTTACTACCCGACAGCAGGGGTCAACGAACAGAACGTCTATCTTGACCTCGCCTTCAATGCACTCCCCGACGCGGCTTGGCAGGGATTCCTTGGAGCCGTTTCGGAGCGGGTAAACGGTGATCAACAAGCCCCCGGTGTGAGTGTCGGATCAAGCGGCTCAGCCCGCCGCAGCGGCAACGATCGTGCCGGCGACTTCTTCTATGTGGGCTCCCTGGACGATCCCGCATCGCTCGTCTTTAATCTCGAAGAAGCGGACGACGCCTATGGATTCTACTCGGCACTGATAAGCAACGGGGAAACTGGCGACCCTAACGAATACGTCTATCTCGGCGAAATCGCCAACGGACTCGCCGACGGCCCAGGAGAATACGAACTCCTTTGGGACACCACCATGCCAACAATCTCCGCCAGCGAAGACGACTCTCAACCCTATCTTGGGGGCTGGTTTCAAGAACCTGGTTCCGACATAATGGTGAGCTACGCCGATTACACAGCACCCGGCGAAGAAGAACCCATCGAAGTTGTCTTGATCACCCAATTAGGGGAAGAGGCGGGCGAAATCATTCAAGTTCTTGATTCGGCCAATGAAACCCTGTCAGCGGTTGCCGACGTGACGCTTGCGCCCGGAGGCAAATTGACCCCGGTCTATTACACCGAGCTTCGACAAGGAGAACCGGATACCTGGGACACTTATGAAATATTCTTTGAGGAAGATTTCATCATTATTCCTGAAGGCGGTATTAAAGATATTGCGGTGGACTACACGCCTGCCTTCCTTGGAGATTACACGGTAGAAATCCTCGTCACAGACATCTTTGACAATGAAAGTGATATCCTCAACTTCCCCGTGCTCGTCGTCGATGACATCACTGACCTACCGAAGAACCCCACGCTATCAATCGGACGTGGGGCCACCGGGGAGCTGCAGATCAGCTGGCCAGCAAGCGATGCGATTGGCTTTATTCTTCAATCCACCGCGAGTATCGGGACAACGTGGAGCGAGGTTCCCGCGGAACAAATCAACTATGACGAGGCAACCGATCAAGAATCCGTACTATTGACGAACGATTCAGAGGGTCAGTTCTTCCGCCTCTTCAAGCCGCAACCAACCCCGTGACAAAAGAACGAAAAGCGAGAACCAAAGCACGAATGAACTCCTGGAAAACAGCGATGAAACTCTGGATAAGCACGCTACTACTGATCACTGTCCTCCCACTACTCAGCGCCGCACCGTTGGTCTATGAAGGCATTGAAGGCATTGGTAAGGGCAAACACATCGTGTTCGTTGCTAATGATCACGAATATCGCTCCGAACAGGCCTGCCCCTTAATGGCCAAGATCATGGCGAAGCATTTCGGTTTTCGATGCACCGTCTTGTTTGGCCTCGACGATCAAGGAGACATCATGGCTGGAGCAACGCGTCTTCCAGGCCTCGAGGCCCTGAAGGATGCGGATCTGCTTTTCTTCTTCACTCGATTCATGAACCTTCAGGATTCCCAAGCAAGTCTCCTGGTGGATTACTTCGAACGAGGTGGCCCGGTTGTCGGCCTTCGAACGTCCACTCATTGTTTCAACGGTCAGAAGGGACGCTGGAGCAAGCTAAACTACAACTACAAGGGTGACGACTACTTTGGAGGCCTTGGCGAGCAAATCTTCGGCAACACCTGGAGACGGAATACCGGCCAATCTCACTATGGTTCGAACCACCAGATGGGCAGCCGCATCACACCTGTCGCCAGTGCGCGTTCACATCCAATCAACCAAGGCGTGACACAAATCCACGCCTACTCAGGCGCCTACGCTTCCCCCTTGCCCGCTGGAGCCACATCGCTTCTCGAAGTACAGGTCTTGAATACCTTTCATCCTAGTAAGGATATCAACCAAAATAAGCCGCTCGTCACAGCCGCCTGGACAAGACCCTCCTATGTTGCGCCCTCAGGAACCAAGAAAAACGCGCGCGTGGTTTACACCTCCTTCGGAGCGTCGGAAGATCTTCTGAGTGAGGATGGCCGGCGCTTTCTCACCAATGCCTGTCTTTGGGCCGGAGGATGGGAAGACAGCATTCAATCAGATCTGAACGTTAGCATCGTAGGAACGTTCAAGCCAAGCGCCTACACCAGCGGACTCTATCATAGCGGCGTCAAGCCTGAGGATTTGAGCGGGTGGGATAGCCAAATCATGCCCCAGGGATCTAAGCTAAAAGGAGCCGACAATCCTAAATTCACGAAGCGTATGGCGCGGATTCTTAAACATCGCCCACAACTCCAAAAACAACTCTCAGAACCATCTGGCGACTAGTTCTCGCACCTGTTCGAGGAAATTGGAAAACACTGCTGAATCCCGTACTTAGTAACAATGCACGGAGCAAGGGATAGCCTAAGCCGCTTCACTGAGGCTCAAGATTCGATCTATCCTCAAGTCCTGAGAGAGTTACGCGCTGGGGAGAAACGCTCCCATTGGATGTGGTTCGTCTTCCCCCAGCGGAGGGGCTTGGGTTCGAGCACCAACGCACACTTCTACGGACTGGCTTCGCTTTGTGAGGCGCAAGACTATTGGGCACACAGCATCCTCGGCCCTCGACTTATCGAATGCACCGAACTCGTCTTAAACATCAACGAACGATCCGCCTTTGAAATTTTTTCGTCCCCAGACGACCTCAAATTTCAATCGTGCCTAACGCTGTTCCTACAGGTTGAACCCAAAGCCCCTTTATTCACCAAGGCCTTAAGCCACTACTTCAACGGTGTTCCCGACCAACGCACGCTCGATCTTCTTTAACCAGTGACGTCAAGCGTTGGACCTAAGCCTTTCCCAAGCTCGCCGCCCTTAGCTCGCTTCCATCGAGCTTTGATTCCTTACTCGGCTTGGATGACTTTGCATTGACCAGAGCAATCATCAGCCCCCCACTCAGGGTTACGATCAAGCCAATCAATTGCGCCCCATTCACAGCCTCGCCCAGAAACCCCCAAGCCAAGAAAACCGTGGCTACCGGACCGATAGTACTCAAGACCGCAAATTGTTGAGCACCCGCTCGTCGTAGCCCTACTCCCAATAGAAAAGAGGGCACGACCGTCCCAAGGATCGCAAGGACTAGCGCATACTTATAAACGATCGCCTCCAACGTCGCCAATGTTTCGAAACGTCCCGTCATTCCATAGTGTACGAAGGTAAACAAACAGGACACGCAAAGCACGTTCGCCGTGAAGCGAATCGCCCCTAGACGTACGAGCAACTGACGCGAAAACAGAACAAAAAACGAATAGGTCATGGCACTCAACAGAATAAGCGCCGCGCCGAAGATGAGCCACCGGGTTTCCACCGTCGTGGCGACTTCTCCCGAGTATGCAATCACAATTCCCACATAGGTCAGCCCTACGGCAAACCAGGTACTTCGTGCGACTGTCTGCCGAAAGAAGACAAGACCTCCGACAACAACAAAGGTCGGATAGGTGTAGAGAATCATACGCTCGAGCCCGACACTCACATATTGCAAGCCAGCAAAATTCACGAGTGGTGAAATGTAATAGCCAATAAATCCAAACCCGAGAATACTTATCCAGTCTCGTTTCGTCATCGACTCGTCAGCCTTCCAGTTCAGCACCAATGCACACACAAGAAACACAGGAAAGGCGAAGACCATTCGCAAGGCCAGCACCGTCAACGGATCCGCGTTCGCCAAAAAGGACAGCTTGATCAGCACGCCCTTCGAGCAAAAACAGATCGAACACGCAGTAACGATAGCAAACGTTATTATGGGATTTTTATCTTTGGTTCTCACACAGCCGGTATAAACAAAAAAAACCCGCTCCGGTTAAGGAGCGGGTTTAAGCTTTCTAATCCAATTAAAAGACAATCAAGACCGACGCTGTACCACTCCACAAGACACACTAAGCCACGACCAGAGGCCTCGCTTAATAATCGGAAGGAGTTGTTTTACAATCGTCATCCTAATGCGCTTACGAATATACTCAGGTCCGTTCCCGAGGCAACCCTAGAATTCAGAGATCAACCCTAGAAGCAACCCAAGTCTCTCAGCCATCAAACTATGAAACCAACGATTCCCCTCACCGTTCTCGGATCGTTCCTACTCGCTGTCATCGCGTTCTCTCCCGTAACGGGAGCCGAAACAACGCCGCTCCACATCGAAGCCTATCCCGACCAACTTAGTTATCAGCCCGGCGATTCCGTTCAGCTCCACGTTTCAACCTCAGTCAAAGAATACGCCCTTTCAATTAGCAGACGAGGTGCGGAATCAACTCTTGTCACAACAGTCGATCGCATTAAGGGGGCGTCCTACCCCATACCAGAAAATGCTTCCTCCCACGGCTGTGACTGGCCTGTCGGCTACCGATTCGAGATCCCGTCAACATGGATATCTGGCTACTACGAGATCACCCTCACCGCAAGCGATCAAGGAGGCCCCTATGTTCATCGGAACCATCGGACCGCCAGCACAAGACTCTTCTTCATTGTTCGCTCAGCAAATCCTGGAAAACAGAGCCGCATACTCCTACAACTAGCAACCAACACCTACAACGCCTACAACAATTGGGGAGGCTCGAGTCTCTACGCCTATCATGGCCGATCTAAGCTTCAAGGCCATCGTGTCTCCTTTGATCGCCCATTGACAGGATTCTTCAGCAAATGGGAACTTCCCTTTATCGCCTGGGCCGAAGAAAATGGCTACCGACTCGACTACGCAGTCAATTCAGATTTGGAACACCGACCCGAGATTCTCAAGAACTACAATCTCATCCTCAGCGTAGGCCACGACGAATACTGGTCGACGCCAATGCGTGACCATCTCGAATCATTCATTCAAAATGGCGGCAATGTGGCCTTCTTCAGCGGAAACAGCGTTTGTTGGCAAGTCCGTAGCGAAGATGATGGTCGAGCACTGACCTGCTGGAAACAATGGTACAATTGGGACCCTGAATATCGATCCACGGATCACAAAACACTCTCTACCCTCTGGAGCCATCATCTTCTGAATCGTCCCGAGAACACCCTCACTGGAGTCGGCTTCCTATGGGGCGGCTATCATCGTAGCCACGGCCAATTCATGGACGGCTCCGGGGCCTTCACCGTACATCGCCCCCAGCATTGGCTTTTCGGAGGGACCCAGCTAAAGCGGGGAACCGAGTTTGGAGGCGAGCACACCATCGTAGGCTATGAATGCGACGGCTGTGAAATGCGCTGGGAAAACGGTCTCCCCTACCCTACCCACCGCGACGGCACCCCGCAGGGATTCGAAATCCTCGCAACAGCACCGGCAAAATGGCATCCAGGCGACAGTCATTGGTATGACCGATTCGAGAAAGACCGCATCGGAGCCGCAGTCGTCGGCACCTACACTCGAGGAGGCACCGTCGTCACGGTAGGCACAACGGACTGGTCACACGGACTGGAAGGCGGCGATCCCACCGTCGAAAGAATCACCAAAAACATTCTAAACCGCCTTAAGTAACCGCCTCAAACTATCCCTCGACCCCTTTGCGCCGAAGGGCATGATTGACATTTCTGAACAGCCTTTCAATCTAGGGGACGTCGCGTAGAGGAATTAGCAAAAAGGAGATATCAATATGCCAGAAATGCACGAAGTTGATTACAAGATTTTCGGAGAAGAGATGCAGTTCGTTGAAGTCGAACTGGACCCCCAAGAGGCAGTTGTCGCCGAAGCCGGCGGGATGATGTACATGGAAGAAGGCATCGAAATGGAAACCATCTTCGGAGACGGTTCCCAACAGAATAGCGGATTCTTAGGAAGCCTCATGAGCGCCGGAAAACGCTTGATCACCGGAGAGTCGCTCTTCATGACGGTCTTTCTGAATCGAGGCATGGGTAAGCAACGGGTTGCCTTTGGTGCTCCCTACCCTGGTAAAATCATTGCGGTGCATCTCGCAGAACTCGGAGGAGAACTGATTGCCCAGAAAGATTCCTTTCTCTGTGCAGCCAAGGGCGTGAGCATTGGCATCGCCTTTCAGAAAAAGCTGGGGGCTGGTCTTTTTGGAGGTGAGGGATTCATCATGCAACACCTACAAGGGGACGGCTGGGCCTTCATTCACGCGGGAGGCACCCTCTATGAGAAGGAACTGGCTCCGGGCGAAACACTCCGCGTTGATACGGGTTGCGTCGTTGCCTACCAAGCGTCCGTCAACTTTGATATCAAGTATGTCGGCAAAATTAAGTCCGCATTGTTTGGTGGCGAAGGCCTCTTCTTTGCCACACTTCGAGGTCCCGGAAAGGTCTGGCTACAATCGCTACCACTAAGTCGTCTTGCAGGGCGCATCGTCGCATCGGCTCCTCAAACAGGCGGTGGCGGCAAAGGTGAGGGATCCATTCTCGGTGGGATCGGGAATCTCCTGGACGGCGACAACCATTAATCAAGCGCTAGCCCATTGGCTCGATCATGTTCGCCTCCATTTTCGGAGATCTCGCCCAACCACTAGCTATCCTTTGGTTTCTTTGTGTCGGGGCAACCGTTGGAGCGTTTCGCCGCAAGCAATGGCGAAGCGCTTTCACCTTTTTTTCCGTCTCCCTCGTCTTCTTTGCCGTGGGATCAACACCGATTCCTGCGTTGCTCGTTCAGCGACTTGAGAGCCCCTATATTCTCGCGGATTGGGAGGCTGTCCCTGAGGCGGATGCGATCGTCATCTTAGGCGCCGCCCTCACACCTTCCAAAGCAGATCTCAATCGATTCAACTTAAAACGTGAGACGGATCGAATCATCACCGGATTCGAACTCGCCAGACGAGGCAAAGCTAAGGCGATTGTCTTCGGCGGGGGTAAGGGAAAACCGAGTGAAGGAATCAAGTCTGAGGGAGAGAACATGCAATCATGGTTTGAATCTTGGAAGGTGGCAGCGACACCGTCCTACGTCCTTCCTCCAAGTCGTAATACCCGAGATGAAGCTCTCGGGACAAAGGCACTGATGGATGACCAAAAGTGGGAATCCATTCTCTTAGTCACCTCAGGAACTCACATGGCAAGAGCTGAAGCCGTCTTCGCAGCCAACGAAATCCAGGTCACTCCTGTCGCATGTGACTTTGAGGGATCCTCATACCTTGAGCGCATGGGTGGGTGGAGTATAGCTCCACAGCAAAGCAGTTTCTATCTGATGAAGGTCTATCTCCATGAGGTCATCGGATGGCCCTACTATCGGCTTCGTCGTTGGATCACAGACCCAAGACGTTTTATCGGTTGGTAACTTGAGCCGTCTGGGAACGGTTTTGTTTCAGAGGGAAAAAACTCGGCAGCAGATTTGGTGAATGTTCGATGAGGATCTTGCTTGGTGAGAAAAGATCATGAGGACATTCGCTCTACCAATTACGGATCAAGAGCCGGAAGGGTCGCGTCTTCGACCACCTCTTCTCCAATAGTGTCTAAAGCGGCAAGCGCTGCTTGCCGAATACGAACATCAGGATCACCTATAACGCCTTTCAGTGGATCTATCGCCCGAGTTCCAAAGCGCACAAGCCCTCCAACCAAGACTTCTTATGCTCTGAACTCATTCACTAGACAGAAGTGTTTAATGAATTAGCCCACAAACGGCCGACGATTATCAGTCACTAACAAATCTGTATACTTCCTTTTAAAGGAATGGCAGTGTAGCCATCCAGTGTCAACCCAAACAACACCCTCAATGAAAAGCAAATAACGTCGAATAGGTCATTATCTAGGTGAGCATAATAGCCGGAATGCAAGCCTGCTAGCCCCCATCGGAAGGATCTACTCTCGAACCCAACGCTTCGCTTTCATTTCGAAACGAGGGAGCGAATCTCTTGGAGCGATTTCGACGGGGATTCGTAGCGCGAGACTACGCTGCAGTTCCTGAGCCAGTTGTTCAGCAACCGTTTCAGGATGAGATCTCGAATCGTCCACCTCAATCACCAAACATAGTTCCGCAAGGCTCTGTTTCTCACTCAACCGCACTTGATATTCCTCGACTCCCCCAGTCCGCCGAACAATCTCATCGATTGCACTTGGATAGACATTCACGCCTCGAATGACAACCATGTCATCGACTCGACCAATAATCCCTCCAGGCAGCGCCGTATGAAAACGCCCACAGCCACACGTCCCAGACTCAGCGAGTTCAACCAGATCACCGGTCCGATAACGAATCAATGGGGACCCAGTTCGCCGCAAGGTCGTCAGCACGAGTTCCCCTCGGGCGCCGCTTCTCACCGGTTCCGCCGTCTCTCTGTCGAGGACTTCCGCAAGATAGGATGTGTCGTTGATATGTAGGGTTCCCGGACGCGACGGGCATTGAAACGAGACCGGGCCGGTCTCAGTCATTCCGTGATGATCAAAGACCGTCGCCGTCGGCCACAATTCCTTCAGTTCCTTTCGGACCGAA
Organism: uncultured Verrucomicrobiota bacterium; assembly: GCA_913061285.1. GTDB lineage: Bacteria > Verrucomicrobiota > Verrucomicrobiia > Limisphaerales > AAA164-E04 > UBA2970. Next base: position 15,975 of record CAJXVR010000016.1, read on the forward strand.
GGCAAACTGCCTCCCGGTTCTCCAGCCACAAGGATGCATCGTAAAGGCAGAGCTGAGACGTCAATGCCAAGTCGCTTTGCCGCTTCCCCCATCCGCATGGCGTAGGTTGGCGTGCAGGCTAAGACTGTGATTTCGTTCTTCACCATGGCTTGGATGCGAGTCTCGGTCGTCATCCCCCCTCCAGAAAGGCTAAAGCCGCCAAATTTCTGAGCGGCCTCGAATGCCGCCCAGAAACCGAGAAAGGGTCCAAAGGAGAACGCAAAGAAAAAACGATCTTCTTGGTGGAGTCCCGCGGCCCGCATCACTTCGATCCAGTCATCAAGAATACAATCCCAACTGGACGGAGTATCCAGCCAACGCATCGGTTTACCCGACGTGCCACTCGTCTGATGACACCTCGTGTATCGCTTCCGAGAGTAAGTCAGATTGGTCCCATAGGGTGGGTGAGCCTCTTGGTCCGCCACCCATTCCGGCTTGGTGGTAAAGGGGACCGTCGATTGAAAAGCAGCGACCGAATCGAAGGGTCCGATTCGACCGTCAAACTTCGCCCGATAGAAGGGGTTCGAGTCCTCCAGCTCGGCAAGAAGCGCATTCAGCAAGCTCAGCTGACGTGTTTCCAGATCCTGCTGAGATGGAAAGAAGGTATCCATCCTCACTCCGCATGCGGACTACGTCCGCTACTTTGCCTTATTGGCGTGGGCAGGGAAGGTATCGACCAAAACGACCGCTGGTTTCGCAGGCCCAGGGTTAGGTTTGAAAAGGGTCACCAGCATTCCACCCACCGCGGCCAGAATGATCCCTAAGAAGAACTGCGGACGAACAGAGCCCCAACCTCCAGCGGGGGGGTGAAGCATGATGGCAACCAACGCATTGATCACCGGGGCTCCAGCAAAAATGATCGACATGACTACGGCTGGCGTTCCCTTCGCCCCAAAGGCTAAGAGCACCCCAAACGCACCAATCGCACCAAGAATACCAGCGACCAAGGACCACCACATCCCCGCTCCCGTATAGCCACTAAAGGCGGCCCCTTTGTACATCAACAGCGCGAGTGGCGCTAACACAGCCGTCAGAAAATAAGCGATTCCAACAAAGAGAAAGGCCTTGTAACGTCCGTTCTCGGGATCCGCCATCGTCACCTGCCCCTTGTGAAGCAGGATCCCATACAGTCCCCAACAGAAGACGGTTAGCAATGCGAAATAAAGCCAGGTCATACCAGGTCCAGAAGATGTTTCAGTGCCCATAAATCTTGTTCTGTTTCACGACTCAAAAAGTGATCCTAATCCACTCGCTGCGGGAAAACAATGTCGAAGGAAATTGAATCAGAGTGGCGCCCCGGACCATTTCTAGAAACCAGGTTCAGCCTCAATCTTTTCAGCCAATTCCCCAGGCAGCTCGTGAGAGGCCATCTTACCCTCGTGATCGCGACGTACACAGACGACCGTCATGGAACCTAGGGCCGCAACAAAGCGTTCAGGATCGCCGACTTTCCTTAGTTCAAACCCGTAGGTAAGCGACTTAGTCCGTTTTTCCCGAATGGTGAATTCTATCTCAATCTCATCCTCAAACCGAAAAGGACGCCGGAAGGACGCCTCTGCCTGTACCCGCGGCAACCCCAGAGCCGGATCAATCTCATCCAAGGTCACCGAGTAGCCCAAACTGCGGAAGAAGGCGTGCTCAGCCGATTCCATAAAGCGGAAGATACTCGAAAAGTGCATGATCCCCGCCATATCGGTATCAGCAAATTCAACTCTACGAGTGTAGACAAATCGACTCATAATCTCCCCTCAAAACCCCACTAGACCTGAGGCATAAGCTTCTGGTAGGCAGCAACGATATGCTCTGCCATGACATCTACATTGAAATGTTCCTGGACTTGGATGCGAGCGTGTTTCCCCATTTCTCGTGCCTTGCCAGGATTCGCAAGCAACGATTCGATGCCATCAGCCAAGCCAGCGGCACTGCCGGGTTCACACAAGACGCCCCCGCCCGTCGCCTCGAGAATCTCCGGAAAGGCCGCGTGACGCGGTTGCACAACAGGCACCCCAGCGGCCATGGCCTCGATCACATAAAGCCCAAAGGTTTCACCGTACAAAGCGGGAGCGGAGAAGACTGTTAGGTCTCTAAAGAACGCCACCTTTTCCTCCCGTGTCAAGTTAGGGCAAAACTCGACGGATTGGAGCAGCCCCTGCCTTTCCAAGCGCTCCTTGAGGCGCGCTACCAAGGGCTCATCACTAGGGCCCAAACCGCCTCCGACTTTCAAGCGAAGCGTCTTCGTCGCCTCGCGCTGCTTCAACAGCATGAAGCTTTCAACCAAGGTATCGAGTCCCTTGTCCTCACACATCCTTGCAAAATACCCGAGGACAGGGGGATCCGTCGGCGCACTCGAGAGAGTATATCCGTCCAGAGAAATCCCATTCGGAATCACAGAAAGCTTGTCGGTGGCAAAGTTCATTCGGCGTTGCATCAAGTCGCCGAAGTACCGGCTCGGAGAGATAAACAGGTCGACATCTTGCGCACGCTCCTGCAGGACTTTCCAGGCTTCCTTAGAATTGTCTTCCGGCAGAGCATCGAGAAAAAAATCCTCACCTTGTAAGGTCGCAACGACAGGAATGTTCAATTCATTCTTCAGGCGCCTAACGAGACCGATCAACAAGACGTTGGAAATATTGATCACATCGGGTTTACCGTGAATTTCGAGCCAACGAAGTAACTCGTCCAACTCCCTTGCCTGATTGCCCTCTTCGCCCTTTAGCATCGACACGGTCAGCTCCCCAACATCCTCGGGGCGCGTTCGGCTGGCAAACTTGCCCGTCCACTTCAGTAAGCTTGGCGAGTCGAGCCAGTTCGTAAGAGCCCGCGGCAGGCGCCGGAACAAGGCAGATTTCTCCTCCAGATAAACATTGATTCCTCCAAACAAAATCGGTGCTCCCCGAGTTTGATCTGGCTCATCTAAGGTCATCGGAAGGTAGAGCGGCAGCAGGGTCGCCGAATGTCCCATTCGGCGAAAAGCCCCGACCAAGGCATTGTCTCGAAAGCACGCTCCGCAATACATTCCACCGGCACCGGGGGTGATTTGCAGAATGTTCATACGAGCTCCGTGCCTTGTTTCAAGTTTTGACTTTCCCTCTCAACTGCATCAAACGCTAGGCCGCTGACGCCCTCGCGGACTCGCTGTGAGGGACACCATAGGGCAGCTCATTGGGAAGCGGCGCAAAATCACGAATGGCGTCCCAGAGCCGGGAGAAATCCTTGTTAACATCCCCAGACAAGCAATCGGTCACGTCCCCCGCAAGTTCTGGATGTTTCTCCGTCAAATCACGAAAACTAAACTCGGGATTATAGAATGCATAGATTAGCTTCCGCATGTTCTCGGTTCCTTGAATCATCACCTCAGAATACGCCTTGAATTGAGACGGATTGAGGTTGTCTTCGGCCAGCGCACGGGCCACGTTTTCGCCAGCAGCAACACCCGATTTCAAAGCGAGCAACAAGCCAGAGGAAAAAACGGGGTCAAGAAACCCAAAGGCATCCCCAGCCAAGAGCAATCCTTCCTCAGCACAAAACTCGGATCGAAACGTGTATTCACTCGTAGCAAAATGCTTCCCTACTTGTTCCCCCGATTCCAAATGATCTTTGATCCAAAGATTCTGTTCGATCTCTCGTTCGAAAATCGTCTTAGGATCCTTCACTCCCTCCCGGGTCAAATACTTTCCTTCAGCCACAACTCCAACGCTGACCATATCATCATGCTGAGGGATATACCAAAACCACCCCTTCTCCGGAACAAAGGCCACGGTCGTCGCTCCCGCGTCTATGCCCTCATCCCGCTTGGCCCCTTTGTAGTAGGTCCACACGGCGATCTTGTTGAGGTAGGGATCGCGTTTGCGCCACTGTTTTCGGGAAGCCGCAAACGCTTCCTTCCCAGAGCAATCAATTGTCATTCGAGCCGATAGTTCCCGTTCCGTCCCATCCGCCAATTTAACCTGAACACCTCGCGTGACCGCACCATCCGAAAGCAGTCCTTTTACGGTGACCTCTTCAAAGACTGTCGCCCCCTTATCACGGGCATTATCCATCAGCATCTGATCAAATTCGTCCCTTCGAACCTGCCAGGTTTGCGACACATCCTCATCGTAACGCGATGAGAAATAAAACGGTTGTGACGCCTTCCCTGAGGGGGCAACAAACTGAACACTGTATTTCTTAACAAAGGGGGAGGAGCGCATCTTATCGATCAGGCCAAGTCGCTTCAGGGGATGATAGGTGAAGGGAATCATCGACTCGCCCACCTTGTAACGAGGAAACTTTTCACGCTCCAAAACAAGCACCTCTCGCCCGGCCTCAGCCAAGACAGCCGCTGCACTACAACCGGCAGGACCGCCTCCAATCACAATCACATCGTAATGGCTTTTATCTTCCATGCTGCACTCTGCCCTTTCAGGGTCGAAAATCAAATCTAGACACCCGGCAAGATTTCCAAAACCTTCGCCAATAATTCCCCATTCGGTTTGGTCAAAGTATTGACTCGGCCATAACGATTCGCAACGCCAGCATCCGCTAACAATTCGTCTAGATAAGGAACGGAGGGGATACAGAAGAATTCACTGGGCCGACTCACATAGGCCACACTGAAGTCATCGAGAATCTGACCGAGAGGTTTCTCCCCTGCCACGATAGCCTCCCTTGCTTGAGGCTCGAAGGGGGCAAGCATGATCCGGATCACGCCGTACTCCACGGGCTTGGCTGAGCTTTCCTTGCACAAAACCACTTCGCGATCTAAGGCATCCGCACCCTGCTCGAGATGCAAACGCTTCAAGACCAAAGATCCGCCATGATACCGTTTCAGCGTCGACGTCATATCTGCGTCATGCACCAACAAGGTACGATAAGGCTCAGGAAGCTCAGCCGCGGCGACCGCGTTCAATTCAGGCGCTTCCAATCCGTGACGAGAAAACGCCTCTCTCAAGAGATCTTGAGGCTGCCTCACAGAATGAGCAGTCCGAGTGACCGTATCCTCAAGCATATCGGACGTTTCGATGTTCCGGCAAAAAGAACTCGTGCAAGAGCCGGTCTACCTGCAGAAGACCATCACGATTCAATCGAATCTCGTCACCTTCGACAGTCAGAAATCCCCAATCCTTGATCTGTTGTAATGGGGCCGCAAAGCGTTTGAGCACATCCGTGTTGAACTTCTCATTAAAGTACTGGCAGCTAGACCGGCCGAGCTTTAGTTGAAGAATGAACTCCCGTATCAATCGCTCGTCATCGCTTGGCGTCAGTCCACGATAGACGGGTAGTTTCCCATCCAAGAGATCGTTCACATAGGGCTCAAAGTCATGCTGATTCTGGTAGTGAGTACCACCGATATGCCCAAAGGATGCAACGCCAAGCGCAAGAAGATCCGCCCCTGCCCAAAGTTGATCTCTGTAGATAAAACTTGTCTTCGTCTTGTCTTTGACTGCCGTGTAGGCACTTCCTATTGTGTAGCCTTCTGCCTCGAGCGCAGCGAATGCTTCTTTGACCCAGCGACGTTTTGTTTCCCAGTCTGCCACCGGAGCAACAAGCTTCCCAGCCTCTCTCATCTCTTTGTAAATGGTGGTGTTGTAGGGAACTTCCATCTGATAAATCGTGACACTGTCAGGACTCAATTCCAGGGTCTTTTCGATACATCGTTTCCAGTTATCCTCGGTCTCTTCAACCATGCCAGCAATCAGATCAATATTGATCTGAGGAAACTCGAGTTCTCGCGCATATTCATAGGCACGACCAATCTCTTTGGTTCGATGAGCCCGACCGTTTATCTCAAGAATGTGATCGTCGAAATTCTCAATACCCAAGCTCAATCGGGTCACCCCAATGTCTCGGATAGCCTTCAGTTTGTGGGGCGTTAGCGTCCCTGGCTCGCACTCGAAAGCGACCTCCCGGGCCTTGTCCCAAGGCAGGGTTCGCTTCAAGTCGTCAGTGAGCTGTGTCAACTGATCCACGGACAGATACGAGGGTGTGCCCCCTCCGAAGTAGATGAAATCTAAATCTCGATCCCCGATGAAGGGTTGCTGCCGGTAGAGCTCTAACTCCTTGGCGGCCGCCTTGAGATAGCCGTTAATCGCAGCGGCATTCTTGTCAGTGTAGACTCGGAAGTAGCAAAAATGACAACGTTTGCGGCAAAAGGGAATATGAAGATACAAGCCGAGAGGCGTGTCAGGACTTGGAGGTCTTGCGATCGCTGCCTCAAACTCGTCTGCGCCCTCGTTCTTCCATGACGAAAAAGGCGGGTAGTTGGAAACAAAATAATTTCCAACGGTCGTGTCTTTCCCTTTCGAAGAAGTCTTAGCTTGCTCGATGGTGGTCTCTGTCTTTTCGCTCATTAGACTTCAATTCCGATTAACTATTTCCCAAAGGCGTAAACCACGCCATCTTCCGCCCCAACAATGACCCATTGATCAATCACCGCCGGCGAAGCAATAATCGATTCCCCAATTTCATAGGACCAACGTTCCTTCCCATCACTCAAGGAGATGATATAGAGTCGTCCATCACTGGAACCAACCACCACCTCGTCCTGAGCAACGACGGGAGAACTGTCGACCTTTCCGCGAGTCGAAAACCTCCATTTCTCCTCGCCGGTTTCACGATTGATGCAGTGAAGCCGTTTGTCTCGGCCTCCAACGATAACCCAGTCATCGGTGATCGCCGGAGATGAATAGTAAGGAAAATTACGATCGCGATAGGTCCATTTCAACGCGCCTTCCTCAAGATCCACACAGAGAAACTCGCTCTCATAGTGGCCCACATAAACCCGGTTGCCATCCATCGCCGCTGACCCAGGGATATAGGCCCCCGCTTCAATCTCTTTCACCTTCTGGCCGTCGGCCAGTGAGATCACATGAAGTAAGGCATCACAGCCACCAAACACTGTCTTGCCATCCGAAACCGCCGGTGCTCCATTGATGTAATTGCCCGTCTCATACTTCCAAATCTCCTTACCGGTCAATGCATCCACGCAGTGAAGAAAGTAATCGTAGCTTCCGGTAACGATCCAATTCGATTTGCCATCTGGAGACTTCACCCAATTTGGAGCGCCGAGGATTTGATCCATTGTCTCGTATTTCCAGACGGGCTCACCGGAACGTTTTTTGAACGCATAGAGAAATCCATCGCCAGACCCCACATACACGTAATCACCAAGGACCAGCGGAGAGGATTCGATCATTCCGTCCGTCACTTGCTTCCATTTCTCCTTACCGGTCTTAAGGTCGAGGGCATAGAGATAACCATTGTCGGCGCCCAGATAAACCGTGCCATCCTCGATCGCTGCCGAAGATTTAATCGGATCCCCCGCCTTAAACGACCACTTTAGAACTGGCTTTGCTGGAAGCTTTGCTGGGCTCACCCCGGTCAGGGCCGGCCCGCCACGGAACATCGGCCAAGACTCCAAGCTCGCCATCCCCTCGCCGAGCACGGATCGCCCTTGAAAGGCCGCCAACACAGCAATGAAAGTAATCGCTGTTTTCGAAAGTAATTTCATCATCACCTTAGGCATAAACTCTCACAACAGCCACTTTAGTTCTCGCATTCCGAACGAACTCGGAAACCGAATGCGCTATCCTGACCCCGGAAACTATTCCGCAACCCTCTCCCCAAAGCAACGAAATAATACCTACACGTATCAAATTCAGCAATTATTCCGCCCCATGCTCAGAGAAGCGGCACTGTGGAGGGTGAGGAAAACGGATGATGGTAGTCAAAACGCAAACGAGCACCGGATGATTAGCCCGATGCTCGTCTACAACCATAACAACCAAACCAATTCACGTAAGACGCGATTGAGTAACTGTATCCTTAGGGACAGAGAACAATAATAACTACACAGACTCAGATCACCCCAAGCCAGATTTCGTTCAAACAAATGTCACATTGATGAGAAAAGTTCCCCCAAGCAGGAACGATCACTACGCAACAATTAACCTTTAACCTATTGACTATTAACTAGTTACAATTCAAACCTCACAAATCCCCGCAGCGCCATGAAGAAAGGCAAAATAGCGAACTTGGAGAACATTCATATTCGGAGCCAAGGAAAGTAGGAGTCACCGATCACATCACCCTCTTCCATACCCGACCAAGCTGGAAAAAAGGCTGAATCCAGATTGAAGCGCATTTCTTGACACTTAATCTGGATTTGTCACTCAGAGAGCGATTAAATCGATCACCGACCGACACGGCTGCTCCCTCGAGCCACTGGTCCCGACCCGATCCGAATTTCCAATGATTCGAACCATGGCGTGGCCAGGGAGACTTCGGTCGGTCAAGACGTCTCATGCGAATTACGAATCTAAACCCACGTGAAGATATTGGTGCCAGCTCTTGGTACCTCGACCTTGAGGGCAACGGGCTCCTCATGGATGCGGGCGTCCACCCGAAGCTCTCCGGTCGCGAGAGCCTCCCCCGTTACGAGATCATTCGCGATAAACAGGTCGATACCATCGCTCTCACGCACTGCCACCACGATCACGTCGGATCATTACCGGTAGCCGTCAGGCAGTTTCCAGACGCTCACGTGATGATGTCTGAACTCAGTTACTTTATTGTCGAGCGCGTCCTTCATAATTCCGTGAACGTGATGAAACGCCAGCGAGATGAGCTCGGCATTACGGAATACCCGTTTTATTCCCATCGCGAGCTCGATGAGATTGCCTACCTATTTCAAGGCTACAAATACAACCGAGAAATCGAATGGGCCTCACCGAAGCACGCGAAATTGGGCACCAACTCGCCGACGCTAGAATTCTGCGATGCCGGACATGCCTTGGGTTCGGCTGGAATTATGGTGCGCGGAGAAAAGGAGACGATCTTCTATACAGGAGACGTCTGTTTCAGCGATCAAACGCTTCTCAAGGGAGCCCGATTCGAAGACATCAAGGCCGATGTTCTCATCTTAGAAACCACTCGAGGGAATCGGGAAATCCCGGAAGGCTTCTCTCGTCAAAAAGAAATGGAGCGCTTGGCTGGTGAGATCGAGAAAGTGATTCAACGCAAAGCCAACGTCCTCATCCCAACTTTTGCCCTTGGCCGTACTCAGGAGATTCTCGCCCTTCTGGCCCTCATGATGAAAGAGGGTAAGCTCCGGGAACAACCCATCTACATTGGAGGTCTCGGTCGAGTCTTCACCGAGATCTATGATCTTGAAGCGCATCGTGCGAATCGTAATCACAGCAGCCTGAGCCTCCACGAAAGCTTGAATCTCGTCGTGTTGGATCGAAAACGACAGGAAGCCATGAAAATGAAGGGTAGTCGCCTGTTCGTGCTCACGGCAGGCATGATGACCGAGCAGACCCCTGCTCATGAACTCGCGATTCGAATGGTCGAAGACGAGAAGCAGGCCATTTTCTTTGTTGGCTACGCCGATCCTGACACTCCGGCCGGCCGACTGAGAGCAGCCAAACAAGGGGAGACCTTTCACTTCAGTCAATCCGGCGGCGAGCTCACTCGAAAATGTGATCTCCAGGAGTTCGACCTAACCGCCCATGCCAACCGCGGTGAACTCCTTGATTTCGTGGGCCAAGTCGACCCTCATACTGTCATCCTCGGACATGGTGATCCAGAATCGCGCCAATGGTTTGAACAACAAATCAAGCTGCGGCATCCAAAGATGAAGGTCCTCCAGCCTGGTTCGGGTGAAACGGTAGAAGCCTAGCGTTTCAACAGCAGCCGCGGCTCCGCAAACATTATTTGATACTCTTATGCTTCGATTCAGAGTCTTTGGTTTTCCCGTTAGTGTCGAATGGTTCTTCTGGTTGATTTGTTTTATGCTCGGAGGCGGGATCCGCATGAACTCGCTCAACGATTTACCGGGGATTCTCCTCTGGATGATTGCGGTCTTTTTCTCGATTCTCGTCCATGAGCTCGGCCACGCATTCGTCGGCCAACGCTATGGCGCCACGCCGGCCATCCATCTTCACGGAATGGGCGGCCTCACGATTCTTCCCGGAAACGCATTCACTCGAAAACAGAGTATCGCTGTGAGCGCAGCAGGACCCGCCGCAAGTTTGGCTCTTGGAATTGCTACCCTACTCTTCGTTCAAGTCCTGCCCCCTACCACTGCCGGAGGACGCTTACTTACAAACTACATGCTCTGGATCAATTTCTTTTGGACCGTCATCAATCTGCTTCCCATTCTACCGCTCGATGGCGGGCAGATTCTACGCGATCTTCTTGGCCCCAAACGGTCAGAAGTGACACGTTGGCTCGGAGTGATCTTCGCAGGGGCCGCTGCTTTCTGGGCATTCGATGTCGGCCAATTGTACTTGGGTCTCATGCTCGCCTATCTTGGCTTCATGAACTACCAACAACAGCCCATGGGCCGCTAGATGTCCTGATTCTCCAAAGACTCCCCCTAGGACGTCTAGCTGAGACCACGTTTTGCCAGTTCAGCAAGGGTCCAACGGTACTCATCGACCAGTTGGTCAACCACACTACGGCGTTTCATTTCCGCTGGTAGTACTTCCCAGGTATAGGTTTCCATTTCGAAGTGAGAACAGATCCCGGGATGCTGTTTGATATAGTCTAAGGTCCCCTCAATATGATCCGACGTCGTCTCAAAGAGCTCACTCGGCTTGGTATGGAGAGGAATATGGAAATGAATCCGCCACTCCTCTGGCAGATGAGGAACAGCTGATACGTCGGCATTCAAAGCATTCTCAAGATCACGGTAACGCTGTAGCTTGCCGTCTGAATTCCGCTCAACGACCTGGTGAAAATAGATATCATCCGTGTACGCTTTCAATGCCTCTCTGGCCTCCGCCGTAGGATGCACCTTCAAGGCTGAGCTCAAATGAATCTTGCTGATTCGGATCTTGTGCTGGCGCAATCGACCAAGCGCTTCCGCGGGATTCTCGAACTCAACAGCGAGATGGCAGCAGTCGTAATTCACCCCCAGATGATCTTCAATTCGAAGGTCGCCTGAACGGTCCTTTCTCATATCCTCAAAGAAGCGAACCGTCTCGTCGCTTGTCTCGAGGTAGCAAAGCGGTTCAGGCTCCAAGCCCAAATGTAACTTCTTCCCAGTGGCACGACTCAACTGCTCAATGTGATCCACACATTTCCAAAGATTCTTCCGAGCTTCGCGGACTTGGCGATCGCTATTGATCAGTTCTTTGTAAGAAACCGGCACCGTGCTCACACTGCCATCAACGCCATCGGGAACGAGTTGCGCTAGTATGTCGAATAGCAAGTTGGTGTATTCAAGCCGCTCAGGGGTGGTCCAATCGGGTTGATAAACTAATTCCTTCACCCGCGTACCGTGGAAGGTTCCATAAGGAAAACCGTTGATGGTGAAAACATAGCAATTCTCTTTCTCCAACCACTTCTGAAACGCGCTAAGCGTTCCCCCGTGGCTCAACTCCTTGGCCGCATCGTAGCCAAGCCGCAACCCAATAGCATAGGGCTTGTCCGGACAGACCTGTTTCCTGACTTCCAGGGTGTAGCGTTTGAGAGTATCGAACGTTTGGCTCCAACTCTCTCCCCGATGAATGTTGGTACAATACGCCAAGTGAAGGCCGTGGCTCAGTTTCATAAGGTCTTAAATCGATCGATTAATAGTCTTGAGAAGCCACCCTCTGGATTCTCCCCCAGCGGACCGCTATGCCGGAGCCTGAAATTTGGGTGACTGTTTCATGAACGAAATCGGATTCTGAAAGGATACCTTATCAATCCAGTCCTTTTCGTGTCCTCGTCGTCGCATTTCCATCATTGTATGGGGAACAGCCAGCGGAACGCTAATACCCCAGTCACAGGCGCTATTCATCCAAATCTTCTCCGAGCCATAGATTTCCAGCATGTCAATGGCCCTTGCCGAACTGCACTTCGATTCCGGGTACAGCGTCATTCCTGCCCAGAACCCTTCATCAAGAACCATCTTGATGGTATGTTCTTCCACATGATCGATGATACATCGTTCCGGGCTGATCCGAGAATCATTCTTCAGCACGTCCATAATCAATCGAGTCCCCTTCCGTTTGTCTTCGAGATGAGGCGTATGCACCAGAATCAGCTGGTCACGGCTTCCGGCAAGATCAACGTGCTTTTCTAAGACCTTGATTTCGTTTCGACTATTCTTGTTGAGACCAATCTCACCAATACCAAGGACATTAGGGCGATCGATAAACTCGGGAATGATCGAGAGTACCTCCTCCGCCAAGCCTACATCCTCGGATTCTTTAGGATTGATACAAAGCCAGGTGTAGTGTGGCAAATTGAACTTTGCCGCCCGCTTCGGTTCATGCTCAGTCAGTTGACAGAAATAATCATAAAAGCCGTTCGCAGAACTCCGATCGAAACCCGCCCAAAAGGCCGGTTCACAGACAGCTTCGCACCCAGCAGTCACCATCGCAACGTAATCATCGGTGGTGCGACTCACCATGTGCCCATGGGGCTCAATATACCTCATTGTCTCAAACGATTCTTAGATTACTGGTTTGCTCCGGGCCAAGCTCCGCAGGCCGCTTTGGTGGTTGCGACCTCAATGGGCTCGTTCGTTGGATCCGAAAAGGCCTCAAGTACGGCAGCCGCTTTCCCGGGCTCGGCACTCGAAAGAACCTCTAGAGCCTTCCGAAACGCCTCGTAACGGAAATCAGGCTCGCCTTCGCCGCGATCCACACGATCTAGGAACGCCGCGACATCAATCAGTTTGTGGCGGGCATCCATAAAGTACAAATCTAGAACCTGCTGTTGCGTCATATTAATCACTGATTCTAGATTCGAAGCGAATAATGCTTCAAGTCGTTTGACTGGGAAATCTTTCTAGGGAAAGATCCATCCGAACCCCGATTCGACCCAAAAGCACCGAAAATAAAGCCTGTAACGATTCCACAGGCACCTAGGTCTCTAGTAAAACCAAAATGGGTCACGGAAGAGAAACAATGGGCAATATTAGCAATCGTTTAGAAAAACAATTCCTTCGAATCGGTTTGCCCGCATCTCTCTGCCTAGCCGTCGTCGCTTGCAAGACCTCATATTACCACGACAAAGCCGATAAAGAAGTTTACCAGATTATCGAGGAAGTTGAGAGTCAAGTTTTCGGCACCACCAATCAATTCTCGATCAACACCAAGTTCTCGGAGCGAAAAGCCAGCGAAATCGAGCCGAGTGAAATCATTGCGGACCGGCAAGAGCTCTCCAAACGCACGCTTGATCTGGATGCCACGCTCGATCTGGCAGTGAACAACAGCCGTGAATATCAGACCGAGAAAGAACGCCTCTACCTGAGCGCTTTGAGTCTGACTGGTGAACGCTGGGAGTTCAGCCCACAATTTCTGGCACGCTCAACCGCTTCTCGGGATCGCGCATCCAATGGGGATCAGACCGGAAGCGTTGGGAGCCGACTTTCGGTTGGACAAGCGCTGACCACCGGCGCCAGTATCGGCGCTACGGTCGCCAACGACCTCCTCCGCTTTTATACCGGGGACCCTCGCCGATCAGCTGTTAGCTCCCTTTCCCTGAACATCGTTCAACCCCTACTCCGAGGCGCCGGACGAACGATCGCTCGAGAAAATCTCAAGCAAGCCGAACGTAACGTCATCTATGCCGTCAGAGATTTTAGCCAGTTTCAGCGGGAGTTTTCGGTCGATATCATTTCACAGTTTTTCAACCTCCTCCAACAGCGAGACATCGTTCGCAATCGCTTTACCGATTACCAAAGCAGAACGAATTCGACCGCCCGCCTAGAAGGACGGTTCGCTGCCGGACTGGAAACAGCGGTCGGTGTCGGCCTTGCCCGCCAAGCAGAGTTGACCTCTAGAAATGGCTACGTCAATACCGTTGCCAACTACCAAACCCAGTTAGATCAATTCAAGATTCGCCTCGGAGTCCCACTCACGCATGAACTCCAGCTTGATGATACAGAACTCAAGACCCTCGAGGAAACCGGGCTCATCGAAACCTTTATTGACTCAAAAACTGCCTTCGAGCTCGCCGTCGCTAACCACCTACTCATCCTCAACGACATAGATCGCTTTGAGGATAGCCGCCGCCAAGTCAAGATCGTCGCCAATCGCCTACGCCCAGGCCTCGATTTCTTTGCGGACGCTTCTCTGGCCAGTGAACGACCCACAGACTACACCGAATTCGACATCGACGACCTTCGGGCCGGTGCAGGGTTCGAGATTGATCTTCCCGTGAATCGTTTCCGAGAGCGCAATCAATATCGCGCCGCTGTCGTCAATTTCGAACGAGCCATTCGAACTCTCGGACTCACCCTCGATCAAAAACGTAACCAGATCGAACGCGGCCTCCGAACGCTCTCCCAGCTTCGAGAGAACTATCGAATTCAAACCCTGGCTGTAACACTAGCAGAAGAACGAGTCACCAGCGCTGATCTCAACATCCAAGCGGGACGAGCCGTCGTCCGCGATCTCGTCGAAGCACAGAATGAGCTACTCGCAGCCAAGAACTCCCGCTCAGCCGCTCTCGTTGACTATCTCTCAGCCCGCCTCCAGTTACTTCTCGACATCGGCATCCTGAATACGGATATCGAACGATACTGGCTGGAGCCGAGCCCAACCACGGTCCCTCTTTCAAACGAACCAGCCTCCGCAGCAAAGGCTGAAACTGTCGGCGTCACTATCCCGAGCAAACTATTTGAGGAATAATCATGAGCAACGAAAACAATAACAAGGGATCTCAGGGAAGCGGACCCAATCGATCGATCCTGATCGGTGCCATCATCGCCGTTGTCGTCATCGGTGCCATCATCGCCATGTCCGGTGGAGACGGAGCTAAGTCAGACGCCAAATACTACACCGTCGAGAGGACCGATTTTTTGGTTTCGGTCACGGAAGGGGGAAATCTCGAGGCTGTGAACGAGGTCATCATTCGCAACGAAGTTGAGGGTAGTTCACGAATCGTCTACATCGTCCCCGAGGGCTCACAGGTCAAAAAGGGCGACCTCCTCGTCGAACTCGACTCCGCCGACGCCGTTGAGAAACTCAACCAACAAGAAATCGCCTTCGCCCGAGCCAATGCGGATTACATCCAAGCTGAAAACACCCTCGAGATCCAAAAAAGCACCATTCAAAGCGAAATCGATGCCGCCCAGCTCAATTTAGATTTTGCAATCATCGACCTCGAAAAATTTCGCGAGGGTGAGAGAGCGCAGCAAATTCGCGCCGCAGAAATCGCAATCCAGCAGACCGAAGAAGCCCTGCTCCTCGCAAAAGACGAACTCGATTGGTCGGAAAAGCTCTATAAACAAGGTTTTGAAACGAAGAGCACCGTGGATCGCGGAAAGCTAACGGTCCTAAGGCAACAGCTTGACCTCGAGGAGGCGAAGACCTCTCAAAACGTTCTCACCTCCTTCGATATCCCCAAGATGGAACGCCAATACATCTCGAACGTTGAAGAAGCAAAGAAGGAGCTCCAACGAGTCAAGCAACAAGGCGAAAACAAACTGACCCAATATGAAACCGACCTGCTGACGGAAAAGAACACGCTCGATCTACAGAAGACAAAGTTAGAAAACGACCGCCGACAACTAGACAACACAAAAATCTACGCGCCCCAAAACGGCTTCGTTGTCTACCAAGTGGCACGAAGCCGCTACAGTAGCGAATCGCTCATCGAAGAAGGAGCAACCGTTCGTAACCGCCAAGGATTGATCACCCTCCCCGACACCTCCCAAATGCAAGTAGAAGTGAAAGTCCACGAGACTCACATTCGAAAAGTACAACCAGGCCTCACCGCGTTCGTGGTCCTCGATTCCGCTCCCGACATCCGCTACAAGGCCGTCGTTGCGAAAGTGGCTGGGCTCCCTGATACACAGAGTCGCTGGGCAAACCCAAATCTCAACGTCTATAAGACCAAGGTCATTATTACTGACCCTCTCCCCCCTAATCTCAAGCCAGGAGTTTCAGCCAAAACGGAACTCATCATTACGAATATCGCTCAGACCCTGACCGTTCCAATCCAATCCGTGACGACCCTCAAAGGAAAACAGATCGTCTATCTCGCGGAAAACGAGACGAAGCCAATTCCGGTAACCGTCGGGATGTTCAACTCCAAGTTCATTGAAATTACAGACGGACTTAAGGAAGGCGACCGAGTCCTGCTATCGCCACCACTCGAAGCGGACGGAAGTGACTTGGGAGACGCTGTCATCTCGGACGGTGAAGCCGTGAGCGCTGAGGACCTCAAACCAGACACCGAGGCTCTCAAGAAAATTCAAGAATCCACCAAAGCGACGGCCGATTCCCCAGAGTCTAAAGGCGCTGGATTCAACCGAGAGGCACTCATGAAACAATTTGATAAGGATGGTGACGGCAAACTCAGCGATGCGGAGAAAGCCGCCATGCGGAAACAATTCAGTGGCGGCGGCGGTGGTAATCGTGGCGGCGGCGGAAACCGCGGTGGTGGTGAAGGCAATCGCGGCGGCGGTGGTGGAAAGAAGTAGACTCCAGCCCTTCTAGAATCGAACGACGCCACAGCCATGCTCGACCCTAATGACATCATTAAGATCGAAGGAATACAAAAGAAGTATATCCTTGGAGGAGAGATCGAGGTGCTCGCCCTTCGTGGCGCCGATGTCACGATCAAAAAGGGGGAATACGTGGCAATCATGGGCCCCTCAGGCTCAGGCAAGTCGACCATGCTCAATATCCTCGGCTGTCTCGATCGCCCCACAGCCGGAGCCTATTTCCTCGGCGGAGATGACGTCGCCACCATGCCGGACGATGAACTTTCTGAAGTCCGAGGTAAGCGAATCGGTTTCATCTTTCAGTCCTACAATCTGATTGCCCAGCTGACCGTCATCGAAAACATCCAAGTCCCTCTCTTTTATCAGGGCAAGGACTTGAGTGAAACCTATGACCGTTGCGTCGAGCTGGCGAATCTCGTCGGTCTCAATGAACGACTCGAGCACCGCCCCAATCAACTCTCCGGGGGACAGCAACAACGCGTCGCGATCGCTCGCTCGCTGGTGAACGATCCCTTGATGATCCTCGCCGATGAGCCAACAGGAAATCTCGATTCAGCAACCGGTCTTGAAGTACTCGACATGATCGACCGGCTCAATGCCGATGGCAAAACCATCGTCCTTGTGACACATGACGACTATGTGGCCGAACGAGCCCATCGAGTTCTCCACATGAAAGACGGTCGCATTGATCGCGAGGTAATCAACAAACCTTCGCAAAACTGATCCGCTAAGCCCCCTCATCAAGCAGTATTATGGCAATGAAGGCCAGTCAGTTCATCAGCACCGTCAAGCTCGGCATCAAGAGCTTGCTGCTGCATAAACTCCGTTCAGGACTCACGATGCTTGGCATCATCTTCGGCGTGTGTTCGGTCATTGCGATGCTTGCCATCGGAGAGGGCGCGTCTTACGAGGCTCAAGAAGCAATTAAGAATCTCGGGAGCAACAACATCATTATCCGCAGTGTCAAACCCCCTGAAGACACCAATGACACTGGAGGCGGTCGCGGCATGGAGCTCGACTATGGTTTGACCTATGACGACGGAGCACGAATCTACTCGACCATCCCCGGTGTCCGGCGCGTTCTTCCCATGCGTATTATTCGTGAGAACGTTCGTTTCAATGAGAACACCTTCCCCTGTCAAATCATCGGAACAACGCCTGTCTACCCTGAAATCGTCGGTGTGGACATTATCCGTGGGCGCTTCATTTGTGATACCGATGAATTGCATCAACAAAACGTTTGCGCGCTGACCACCGGACTGGCAAACCGACTTTTTCCCTACCAAGACCCCCTCACTCAAGCCATCAAAGTGGCCGGCGTTTACTACCGCGTGGTTGGATTGGTTCGAGAGAAAAACACCAAGGAGCAACGGGCTCAATCTGGAGAAATGGAAGGCGAGCCCTTGGACAACAATGTCTACATCCCTATGTCGACAAGCCGATCTCGCATGGGCGAACTCATCATCAAACGGCTCACGGGTGGAATGGGAATCGAAGCCGAACGGGTTGAGTTGCATCAAATCACCGTCCAAATGAACGATACCGATGCGGTCGAGGTCGCGGATCCCCAAATAAAAACATTGCTCGGTCGCTTTCACGAAAAGAACGACTACGAAACAATCGTCCCTCTCCAGCTCCTCCGTCAGGCTGAGGAGACCAAACGGATCTTCAACATCGTCCTCGGATCAATCGCCGCCATCTCGCTTCTTGTCGGAGGAATTGGAATCATGAATATCATGCTAGCAACCGTCACAGAGCGCACGCGGGAGATCGGTGTCCGGCGAGCCCTGGGGGCCAAGAAGCGGGACATCACCACCCAATTCCTGGTCGAAACAGTCGTTCTCTCCATTGGCGGCGGGCTTGTAGGCGTCATCGTTGGGGTCGCCACACCATTTATCGTTTCCCATCTGACGGAAATGAAAACGATCGTCACTCTTTGGTCAGTTCTGATCGCGTTCGGGATCTCAGGAGCGATTGGTATCGCCTTTGGGATTTATCCAGCATCAGCCGCCGCTGAGCTTGATCCCATTGAAGCTCTTCGCCACGAGTAGAATCCGTCGGCTGCCCAAAGCTTCTCAACTCTTGGCTCCTTGAAGACGGGCAATTAATGTAAATGACGAAGACGGAGAAGGTTTTCCCCCACTCTGTCTCGGTTACTCGACTTTGGTTTCTGGCTTCAACTCAATGGGGAGCCCCCCAGTTCGTCCTTCGGTCCAGCGCATGAGGTTCTCCAATCGCATCTTGCCATGAAGATAGTAGGTCGGCCCAAGGGAATCCAGGTGCTTCTGATAGATCTCCTTTGTCGAATCGATTGGCGCTCGATTCAACCATCCCTCACCGGCAAAGACCTTTAGGATCTCACCCGCGATGAGTTGATGCCCACGAATCGAAGGATGCACGTGATCCACCAACAGATCACTTCCTAGGGTAAGAAAATCACTCTGATCTTCGAGAAAGGCGTGGAGATCAATCATCGGCACATTGAATCGATCCGCGAGCGCAGCCAACGATTCCCGCTCGGATTTCAGCATTCGGAGAGGACAGACATCATACTCTTTCGCTTGCAGAAAACTCGCACGGGCTTCTTGCCGCCGCCCCATCCCCTCAAGCATCGTCCCCAAAGCAAAATGGGTCTCAGCAAACTGCGGATCGATTCGACGGGCTTTTCGCAACCATGAAACAGCTTTGTCCGGATCCCCGATGTAGTTCCTTCGCGCTTGTTCCAGACAGCGCTGCCACTCATCCAATTCTTGAGCGTCAAGATCGGCTCGGTGCTCTGACTTAAACGGCGGTGAACTTCTTAGATTCACGGGAGGAGACAGGATCAGCATCGGGACAGCCGCTTTCCGGCAAAGACGGATCATCCGTTCAATGTTGTGCTCGAAGTGGTTCCCTACCCCTCGTCGCCATCCCGGATCCCAGTGATAGGCCTCCAGCCCGTTTTCATAGTCGAGGAAGGCATCGACTTCAGAAGGCAGAATCGGGCGCACCGTCTGAAGACTCGATTCCCCATCGAGCCCTTCCCGCATTCGAATCAGATCCCAAGCACGATCGAGGAGATGATAAAGATGCCAAGAACCAAAATACCGCTGCCCCCACCGGACCCCTTTCGGCACCTCCTTGATCGCTCCATAGGTCCGCTCCTCTAAGTACTCATTCTGTCCGGTGCAAAGGACAATCAGGTCCGGCTGATAGTGATCGAGACATTCTTCCAGGATTGAAACAAGCCGATAGCTGGCATAGGAGATTCCACCACAGTTCACCATCTCCCAGTGATGACTTGGATCCGAAGCCTCGAGACTTAGCTGCATCCACTTCGGAAAGGCCGTATCGATGGCATAGGGGCGCCCTTGAACCGTGGATCCCCCTAAGAAGAACGCCCTGAAGGTCTCAGGGCGCTTCGCGACCACAAAACGATCCCTCACAAAATAGTTCGTTCGAGAGAGTGCGGTCTCATAGTGCTTCCCAACGTCGCTTCGTTCAAAAAGGGGGCGATCGCCGCTAAATCCTACGAAGGCATCCTCGGAAACCTCGGGACGAGCCATTCCAGAAAGACGGAGAACGCCTTCAACCAAGAGTACCAGTCCCAAGCCCAGAACGATTGCCCCGAGCCGAAACATAATTGATTTCCATACCAGACGTCGCGCCATACTTGATTTCTGTAGTCCACTTTCTTACCAGGCCCACCCCCTACTGACAAGAGCAGGCCCTCCTTCCAGCAAGGCCGTCGCCCCATAAAACCTCCAGCTTTTCCGAGAATACTTTCAGATTGACCAAATCACCGGCAGCAGCCTAGATTCGCCTCATCCACCCAGTAGTAATACAGGCAATATGAAGACGTTAAAACTATGTCTCGTTGGTCTAGCCGCCGCTATATTCGGCGCTATTCCTCTCAATGCAGTCGTCAAAGACGCGGCCTTTCTGCAAGGTTCCAATCTTGCAGACGGATCCACGGAATTGACCTCCGCAACACCCATCGCAATCAGCTGGACCGAAAGTTCCTCGATTGATCCGTCTACGTATGATCATTCATTCGCTGACGCTGGCAAACTAGTTGTTAAGAAAGCCGGCGACTATCTCGTGGCGGCGACCATGCCTGTCATCAGTATCAACACCGCTGACAATCGCCCCTCTCAAGCGATCGAAGTCTATGTCAACGGCGAACCGGCTCCCGGAACCATCGGATCATCCGGTTACATTCGAAATCAGCCTCGTAATGTCAATATGCAGCAGGAAACCTCCGATCACGCTCATGCGCTCCTGACAGGACTAAGCGCAGGCGACGAGATTGAAGTACGGGCTTACAAAACAGCCCAAGCAGCGCTGGCAACCGGCATCCAGTCGGCCAGCCTCTACGTCGAGCTCGTTGATGACTCCCGAACGGCCTTTGCCGCCCTTTCTGACGACGACACCAACGCCGCCAATCTCAATCCAAGTTTCGAAGAAGATGGTGAAGATCCCACGGAACTTTCCTGGAACTCTACCAGAAAAGACTCAGGCTTCTCTCATTCCGACGGTTCGAGCAATATCAGCCTTAGTGCTGGCACCTATCTAATCTTTGCAAACGTCCCAATGCAATCATCCGTCCAACGAGCAGCTCCAGGGCTGGAGTTGCTTCTAAATGGGAACATCGTTAAAGGGGGAACAGCGCGACAAGGATACATTCGTAATGCGAGTGGGCACACCGTCGCATCGCTTCACTGGTCCGGTTTGGTCGAAGTGAGTGGCACACAAACCCTGACCCTACAGACCTTCCGTTTGGCCCAAGCCGGCGCGGCTACCATTCAAGATGGAAAGAATGCATCACTCTACATTGAAAAAATTGATGAGGGCAGCGGCGTTCATCTAACAAGTGCGGCTGAAGTCGACAATGACCTAGATCCAGCGAACTGGAATCCAGCCGAAAAATCAGCACTTCTCTGGGAAAGCGCCGATATCTCCGACAGTTCGACCTATAACCAAGGGAACAATCAGATCGCCGTTCGCAAAGCCGGCAGCTATCTCCTCGTCTACCAGGACACCCTTCAAAGCACCGCACAACGGCCGAACCCACGAATCACCGTTGAGGTGAACGGAAATGCAATTCCCGGTGCGGAGACAAAGAGTCACTACATCAGAACTCAGAACGGCCATAACGAAGCCTCAGGTTCACTCGTATTCCTCTTGGAGAACCTAAACGCCAACGATGTTGTCACAGTCAGCACCCAACGTGAGGGACAAACCGGTGACGTGTTCATCGACGAGTTCCAAGACGTCGGAGCCATCTTGACGCTGATCAAGAAGGAAGATATCGACACAAGTTCCATTGCATCCGCTCCTCGGGTTGCTTTTTTTACCGGTGGACTAGAAGGGTTTGAAGTTCGTATTCAGAACTTCGCCAGCACAGTCAATGAGGGCTCGGTCGAAGCCACCCTCGACGGCTCGGTCGTCAGCACTGACGTGAGCACCGCCGGCGGAGTCACAACCATTGCCTACAGCTTTGCCGATGCGCCTGACTCACTCAGCGATCATACCGTCGATCTCAGTTACAGCGATTCAGACGGCACCAGCCATACCGCCTCATTCGCATTCACAATCACCACGATCTTCAATCGCGTTCCGCCTTCGTTTGCCGCCTCTGGCGTCGATACGAACCAGGCCGGTTTCGTTGCCAACATCACCCAGATCAGCACGGCCCAATCGGGAGTGACACAGAGTCACAGCAACACACCAGAGGGAGCGAACGCTCAAATCGCTGGTGAGCTCGTTGACGCCGATGGCGTTGGTTTCATCAATGAAGCCGGTCCCATCAACGCCAACAGCTGGGAAGTTTCTCCCGTCGATATCGAAGGCGTGATCAACTTCGAACAGGACGCTGGCATCGCAGGTAACTTCAACGACAACAATGGATTCCTTGACGACTTTCTTCCTGGAATCCCTGGATTCGAAGACAGCACAGATGGGATCGCAGCTGAATTCCTAACCTACCTTGAATTCAGCAAGGGATTTCACTCTCTCGGCGTGAACAGTGACGACGGCTTCGAAGTCACCACTGGCCCCTCACTCAAGGATCAAGGCGCTGTCGTTCTCGGGCGATTCAGCGGTGGTCGTGGTTCAGCAGATAGTATCTTCAACATTCTCGTCGAAGAAGCAGGCATCTATCCCGTCCGACTCGTCTGGTACGAGGGAACCGGGGGAGCTAACGTGGAATTCTTCTCAGTTGCCGAAGACGGGGAAAAAATTCTTATCAATGACCGTAGCAACTCAAACGCGATCAAAGCCTACCGTTCCGGCAATAGCCGCCCATTCATTAGCAGTGTTTCCCCTCAAGGATCAGCCCTAACGGATACCCTTGAATATATCCTCAATGATGGCGACGTGGATATCGTCCAAGATTCGATCAGTCTTACCTTGAACGGTACAGCACTTAGCCCAAGCATCAGCAAGAGCGGCGCTGTCACTACCGTCAGCTATACCAACCCAGACGGTTTCTTCCCAGGGGGCGCCCATGCGGCAGTCCTCAGCTACGACGAGGCAAGTGACCCGGTGGTGACTCGTGTGTTTGAACACAACTTCAGCAGTCCTAGCGGACAGTCTGTTGTTCTCTTGGACGATCCATTCGCCTATTGGCGGCTCGGTGAAACCGATGGCGACAAGGCCAACAATGAGATCAGCGATCTCCACGAGGGTACCTACAACGGGAACCCAGGCCTC
Organism: uncultured Verrucomicrobiota bacterium; assembly: GCA_913061285.1. GTDB lineage: Bacteria > Verrucomicrobiota > Verrucomicrobiia > Limisphaerales > AAA164-E04 > UBA2970. The sequence continues at coordinate 39,136 of CAJXVR010000016.1, forward strand.
GGTGCCGAGCGTCTCGTCGTCGGTGATTCATCACCTGCGGTGCTCTTCGATGCGAGTCAGCAGCACTACATCGCAATCGCGAATCACAACGATATTAACAACCTAGCCGGCAACGCCGGTTGGGATAAGAAGACGATCGAATTCTGGTTCAAGTCACGCAACCTGCCAAACTCGGATCCCGCGATTCCAGATGCCACCATCTCGCAGCGCCAAGTGATTTACGAACAAGGCGGCGCGACTCGTGGAATGAATGTCTACCTCGAAGGAACCAAGCCAGGAGACAGCCCAGACGAAGCGGAACTCTGGTTCAACGTCCTCAACCGAGCTGAAGTCGTTTGGGGTGGCACGATCCCATTCAACGAGGACCAAGGTCTCTCACCAAACGAAGAAGTGGTCGCGATCAGCACAACGATTAAAGCAAACACGCTTTACCACGTAGTACTCGTCATGGACACCTCTCGAGACCCCGACGACTTCGATGGCGGACTCATTGGTTATATCAACGGAGAAAAATTCGGTGAAATCGCCGGAGGGAACCTTCTTCGCAATCATACCGATGGGATCGCAATTGGCCGACGTAACAACGAAGTATCGTTCCACGACTACATCGTCAATGGACCAAACGGCGCTGACCTCTTCAATTCAACGGAACAGTTCTACTTCGATGGCTGGCTCGACGAGTTTGCCCTCTACAACGTGGCCCTAAGCGCCAGCCAAGCCAAGGCTCACTACGAAGCAGGTTTGACGGCTGTCCCTGCGGATTCCACAGAACCCCCAGTGGTTGAACCTCCCGTCGTCCTGCCTCCAGTCGTTCTTCCTCCGATTCCTGGTGGAGGTGGCGGAGGCGGTATCAACTCGATCATTCGCAATGCGGACGGAACGCTAACGATTGCCTTCTCTGGGGCTCTCTCAGCCGGACCTACGGTTACCGGGCCATTCTTGGCGATTCCTGGCGCCACGTCACCATTCGTCGTGTCACCCGAGAACGCGGCGCAATTCTACATCGCTCGTTAAGTTCAGACGGATAGTATAAATCCCCTCACCAAAGGGAGATCCAAAACGGATCTCCCTTTTTTAGTCGTCCAAACCAATCAAAAACTTGGCTCCCTCAAAATTCCTCGAGAAAATTGTCACTTTTTCCCACTGAAAAGGGTATTCCTCAGGAAAGGCCTATGGAACCCATCATCGAAACCTTGAAGAAAGGCACCGAAGAGCTCTCCCGAATCGCATCGGGCATGGGCGATTTAGAATCGATCCTGATCATGATGGCTGGCGCGACCCTGCTCCTTTTCGGCCGCCGCCTTTATTGGGGCGTCATCGCTGCTGCAGGATTCGCTGCAGGATCGTACATCGGCCATGAAGTCTTTCCCCCGGAACCCAAGTGGCTCATCATCGCCGCTCCCGTTCTGGTTGGAATTGTTGCCGCTCTCCTCAGCATCTATTTACAAAAACTGGCACTTCGTCTGGCAGGAATGATCGCTGGAGGCTTCCTCGGTTACACCATTGCGGCCGCTCTCATCGCCAAACCCTGGCCCCTGCTTGGGCTGATCCTGGGATGTGTTATCGGCTTTTGGTCGGTGATGATCCTCTTTGATTGGGCCCTCATCATGCTCTCCTCGTTGTCAGGGACCGCGCTCATCGTGCAACGTGTGCCGCTGGAAAAAGAGCCTCAACTGATTCTGGCGGCCGTCCTGCTGTTTATTGGGATCGCCATCCAGGGAGCGATGCAGAAAAAGGCTCCCGCCGCCAAGAAACAACCCTCGCCCGCTTAAGACTTAATTCACCTCGATACATCACATGGGACCAATCAGGGATATCATCGATTTCACACTGCGAATTTTCGCTCTAGGCCTTTTCGTCTCCGTCGTCTTGAATTGGATCCTCACCAGTCCAGCCAACGGTTTCCGAAAGCAGCTCGACAAATGCTACGAACCCTTTCTCAAACCAATCCGACGCTACATTAAACCCATCAAACTCTCCCCAGGAGCTCCGGTGGGTATGGATCTCAGCCCGCTCGTCTTACTCATTGCCATCTGGTGGGCAGTCCACCCCTTCCTAATGTGGGTCTTCGGCGCCTAGTCCGCTTAGCCAAGCTCCCACCAGGGACATTTCTGCTCCCTTCTTTGACTCACACCGAGCACATTGCCCCGTGCTCGAGGTCGTGCCTGTCCGGGCTCACCATTCTATCGTGAATGAATATCTGTAGCCATCCGTCAAATCCCTGGTAGTATCAACAACAGAAGGTTGAACCCTATTTTCGGACATGGCAGAAGAGGAGAACGAGCAGCAACATCGTCGTAAAAAGCGGGAGCGCAAAAAGAAACGGCGGCGGCAGGGGGCCAGTTATCAGCCGATGCGGGATAGCGTGCTAATCTTCACAATCTTCATCGCCCTGGCAGGCGTGATCGTCTTCTGCTTTTGGACAATCGTCCCCGCCGCCCTCGCCTACTTTCGCGAGACACTCGGCTGGTGACAGTTCCTAGAGTGTGTCTTTCAGAAATCGCATGGCCGCATTCTGCATTTCATCACTGAAGACATGCCCAGCTTCGAACTCTCGCATCACTAGCTTGTCCGCATAGCCCGCTTTCTCATACGATTTCTTCAGCTTCTGATACCCCTCGATCACACCTTTGACATTGAATATTCCGTCCTGTTTGCCATTCATGACCAGGAGAGGTTTGGGGGCATTCATCGCGGCAATATCGGGATAGTCTAGATAGCGATGCAATCCAGGAACGAGCATCGAATAGCCAATTGAAAACTTCACATCCGACTTCAATTGGAAAGGGATCGAGGACATCCAGCCAGCGACAACGGAAGTCTTAACCCGATCGTCCAAAGCGCCTAGGTAACAGGAACGGATCCCTCCCAGGGAGAAACCAATCGATCCGATTCGATGGCGGTCCACCTCGGGCCGTGTCAACAGATAGTCGACCGTCCGTATATCATCCCAAAAAATGAGTCCCGGCCAAGTCAATCCAGCGGACATCAAGGTCCGGCTCAAGAGGGGTTCGAACTGGGAACAACGGACATTAAAGGCACTGACACGCCCGACGGGCAAATCATTGGCCCGGGTACGCCAATCATCGGGATCATCGTCGAGAATCATCCGTCGTTCCCCCCAAAACATCAAATCAATCACGATGACTAAGAAACCCTGACGTACCAGATCTGTAGCGACGCTCCGCCCTGAATAGTAACGCTGCTTGAACTCTCGGAGCACTGGATTCTCGTTCTCGTCCTCGATTAACTTTTCCTGCCCCCAAAGGTAAAAGCCGGAATGATCATGCAACGCGATCACGGCCGGCGTCGCGCGACGAGGGGCATCCTTGGGAACCAGCACCGAGGCCGGAATTCGAAAATGCGGCGAGGTATTGAACTGCACTTTCTCAAGAATATAATCGCCCTTATCAATCGTCTCCAGCGTCCGTCCCTTGGTAGGCCATTTCGGAGGCGTGTAGTGCAAGAGATCCAATACCTTCGAACGAGCGACTTTCTTCCAGTGATCGAGGCTGCGGAAATTTGATTGAGTGTATGCTAGGGGGGAAAAGGCTCTCGTCGCCAGTTTCTCCAGGAACGGCCATAAGGTCCCGATATCGGAACCGGTCTGGATTCTTGGCATGGAGGTCGTACTCGGCACGATGAACGGTGTAGTCCCGACCTGCGCCATGAGTGCCTCATCCATCAAAGCCTCGGCCCCAGCGCCCGCAAGGAGGAGCTTGAGAAAATCCCGACGTGGGCTCTCGTTTAGCTGAAGATTCTCTTCAGGGGACTCGTGATCTGGTTCTTGACTACTCATTCCAATACAAATTCGTGTCCCCATGCTGAGGGACGCGACAACCGGGCCCGCACAGGACATTCACCATGCTATAACCCTCGCTACGCTCGTTTCGATTCGTTGATCGATCATTCCTAGAAACCACCTGCCCGTCAATCCCCCCTGAGCAAACGATTAAAGCAGAGAAATCTTAGAAACTTACCCTCAATTCTTCACGAATAGACATTCGACATTCGTTCCCTTGCCCAGGATAATCCCCTATCCTATCATTTCCAAACTGAGACCACCGCGCTATTCATGAAACCAAGATCTAACTCGACTCGAGACAGCCGCTTCAAGCCCCAGGGAGCCACGGGCTTCGTTCTGCTCCTCCTAGCCTTTGGCATGTTCAGCCCTAGCCTGACTCCTACCAGCCAAGCGGCGGAGGCTCGATGGTGGCGCGGAAATCTTCACACCCACTCACTCTGGAGCGACGGGAATGACTACCCGGAAATGATCGCGTCCTGGTACAAGGACAATGGATACCACTTTCTGGCGCTCTCGGATCATAATGTGTTCCAAACAGGCCAACGCTGGAGTGAAATTAAGAAAAATAGCGGCGGCGAAGCTGCCTTCGAACGATACCTACGCCATTTCGGCTCCGAGTGGGTAGAAACCAAGACAGAGGACGGCAAACAACTTGTGCGCTTGAAACCCTTTGCCGAATTCCGAACCTTGGTTGAGGAGAGGGATCAGTTTCTGATGATTCCGGGCGAAGAGATCACCGATCGGTATCTTTCCGCCCCCATTCACATGAACTTCAGCAACATCTCTCAACCCATTCAGCCTCAAGGAGGCAAGAACATCGTGGACATCATGAAGCGCAACGTTGCCGCGGTGGCCAAACAACGGGAAGAAACAGGCCAACCGATGATGATTCACCTGAACCATCCCAATTTTGGCTGGGGGATTACCGCCGAGGAACTGATGCAGGTGAGCGGAGAAAAATTCTTCGAAGTCTACAATGGGCATCCCACCGTGAATGACCCAGGGGATGCCACCCACGCTAGCACAGAACGCGTTTGGGACATCATTCTCACTTGGCGACTGGGCATCCTCAACACGGGCCCCATCTACGGCCTAGCCACGGATGACTCGCACGACTACCACGCCATCGCTCCGACCAAGAGCAATACGGGCCGCGGGTGGGTCATGGTCAAAACGCCCCATCTGACGGCAGAGAACATTATCCTCGCCTTGGAAGCCGGTGATTTCTATGCCTCCTCAGGGGTTGAACTCGCTGACATTCGACGAGAAGCGGGTGTCTTGACGGTCAAGATTGCCACAACACCCGGCGTTAGCTATCGAACGGAGTTCATCGGAACCAAGAAGGATTTCGATTCGGCCAATCAGCCGGTCAAGAATCGCGCCGGTGAAAAACTTCGAGTAACCCACCGCTACAGCGACGAAGTCGGCGAAGTGCTGGCTACGGCGGAGGGTCACACAGCTGCCTACCGTTTCACTGGTGACGAGATCTACGTGCGCGCTAAGATCACCTCATCCAAGGCCAAAGCGAACGCAGTGCACAAGAACGAACGTGAGTCCGCCTGGACACAGCCCTTCTTCTAGGGCAATTGTGACTTCGTAATCGTCCGTCCCCATTACCAATGTTTGCCCAAGAAAGCAGAACGCTCACTCGAAAAATTGGACTTGTTTCCCAAGCCTCAGAATCGTCTACTGAAATCTCTCCTATGAACACGCAACTTAGCAGACGTCACTTTATTCGTCAGACCGGAACGCTCGCCGCCTTGGCCGCAACAGGATCGAGCCTAACTCACGCAATCGAACCGTTCAAACGCCCAGGAACACCTCGACTCCTCACGAGTATCGCTGCCTATTCCTTCCGAGATTACTTCGTCGATGCCTCGCATGAACGCAGCAAGAAGATAGCCGATGGCGATCGTATTTCCCTGTTCGATTTCATTGATTTCTGTGGCGCCCAAGGAAGCGCTGGAGCCGAACTTACCGGATACTATTTCCCAAAGACCGTCACCGACGACTTTCTCCTGAAAGTGAAACGCCATGCCTTCTTGCGCGGCGTGGCGATCAGCGGAACGGCCGTGGGGAACAGTTTCACCCATGCCCCTGGGGCGAAGCGCACCGAACAGCTCGACTACGTCAAACGCTGGATCGACTACGCTCAAGTCATGGGCGCCCCTCACATTCGTGTTTTCGCTGGGAATCGAGGAGAGCTGGATCACAAAACTGCAGTGCGGAATTGTATCAAGGGCCTCGAGGAATGTGGCAAATACGCAGCAGATCGGGGAGTTTTTCTAGGGATCGAAAATCATGGCGGCATCGTCGCAGAAGCAGACCCACTGCTTGAGATCGTCAAAGCAATCTCGAATCCATGGATCGGAATCAACCTAGATACCGGAAATTTCCGCACCGATGATCCCTATGGAGATATCGAGAAATGCGCTCCATACGCTGTCAACGTTCAACTCAAGGTCGAGATTCAACCTCGGTCCCAAAAACGACGATCCAAGAGCGATCTTGGGCGTTTGATTCGTATTCTCAAGAAAGCGAACTATCAGGGCTACGTCGTTCTCGAGCACGAAGCGCCCGAAGATCCTTGGACCACAATTCCGGCCTACATCGCCGAGATGGATCACCTCATAAAGAGTTAAGCCATTTCATTCGATTACCCGCCTTCAAATTCCATGCGCAGCGATCGAGCCGTCTTGGTTACGGTTCGATCGCTGCGATTCACTCGATCGGTAATGACCGAGATCATAGCCCTGAGATGATTCTAGCTTGTCGAATCCCGATAGGCTGATAAGTTCGCGTGCCTTTGTGAGTCTAAGCAATCAAGTAAAGAAGCGGCGAACCTTCGCCATCATCTCCCATCCGGATGCGGGAAAAACCACGCTAACGGAAAAACTGCTTCTCTATGGAGGTGCGGTCCAGCTCGCCGGGTCCGTCACCGCGCGGAAGAATCAACGCGCCTCCACATCTGATTGGATGGAACTCGAACGTAAACGGGGTATCTCGGTAAGTTCCACAGTCCTTCAATTCGAATACGAAGGATTCTCAATTAATCTTCTCGATACCCCCGGTCACAAAGATTTCTCTGAGGACACCTACCGGGTACTTACGGCGGTCGACGCTGTGGTGATGGTTGTCGATGCCGGTAAAGGAATCGAGAGTCAGACCAAAAAGCTATTCGAAGTCTGTCGGCAACGAGGGATTCCGATTTTCACCTTTATCAACAAGTGTGACCGTCCCGCTCGAGATCCACTTAGCCTGCTCGATGAACTGGAAAAAGTTCTCGGCATCCAATCGTACCCGGTCAATTGGCCTATCGGAACGGGAGTCGATTTCAAAGGCGTCTATGATCGCCTGTCGTCGAGCGTCAATCTCTTTGAGCGCACCGCCGGAGGCGTCTATCGAGCCCCGGTTTCAATCGGCAGTTTCTCGGATCCCTTTGTCAAAGAACGCCTCGACGAAGCCCTCTACGATTCGGTGAGTGAAGAACTGGAGATGCTCGAACTCGCTGGGGCTGAGTTTTCTGAGGAATCCGTTCTTGCCGGAGAAACAACCCCGGTTTTCTTCGGCAGTGCCATGAATAATTTCGGCGTCAAGCTACTCTTAGATGGCTTCTTGAAGTTCTCCCCACCTCCTCAGCCGCGCCAAAGTGAAGGGGATCTTATTCTTCCGGATGACGAAAACTTCACGGCCTTCATCTTCAAGATCCAAGCCAACATGGATCCCCGCCACCGGGATCGTATCGCTTTCATCCGTATCTGCTCCGGGAAGTTCGAACGGGACATGAACATCATTCATCCTCATACCGGAAAGAAAGTTCGGCTTTCATCATCCCCTGTCTCTTATACACATCTGACGCTGCCGACGAGCGATCTAGTGTAGATC